>JAITKW010000034.1 GCA_031278275.1 Candidatus Nomurabacteria bacterium
CCATGAAGGACGGCAAGAAGTATTTGGCAAGGTCGATTACTTCTACGGTGCCTAGTTCTTCTTGCTTTGCCCATTCATTGTAGGACATGTTGGTGACGTATTTGTTGCGGCCAGTTTTGGGGTCTCGGGCGATGCGGATTTCGGGTTCGTATTCTTTGCCGATGTAGAATGAGAGGGTGGAGCGGCAGTAGGGGTGCAGCGGCGGGGCATTGTCGCCTTGGACGGCTTTATCGGTGTCGATGATGTCGTGGTCGTGGTCACGGCAGATTGAACTTGTGCGGCTATCTAGCGTGGCGATGAATTGTAATTTTTCAATGCCGAGTTCTCTTGCGGTTTCGATTTCGGCTTGGTTTTCAAAGTAGTTGGTTTCGGTGCGGATGAGGCGGGCGGCATCGGATTTGGCGACATTAAAGCGGTCACGGAACTCACGGATGGTCTTTTCGGGCGATTGGCCTGTGGATTATGTCACTATCTAAATTGTTAGGGAGCTGCAACCCAAACATTTGAGTGAAAGAAAACTTTTCGTGGTGGGCGTCTTACGAAAAATAAATATTGACTTTCGCGACAGAGTATGCTAACATGATAACCAAATCAATAAAAATAAAAAGGAAATGAAAATGAGCTTATTTCATCGTAATCAACCAGAAAAAGAACCCACCGAAGAGGTGTTGGGTGGCGACAACCCAGAAGCAGTAGAACAAAACGCCTCCTTTGAAACTGATGACGATAACCAATTGAACCAAAAAACTGGTTCGGAAGTTTTGAAAGCCGCCAATTCGGACATTTTTGCATTGCCAAACCAATCACAAGACGAACAAGAATCAAGGATTTTTGAAGCGGACGGCGAGGAAGCGGTGATGGGCGCAGACGGGCAAGAAGAAGTTGTGGACGCAGACCAACAGGGAGATGTTACAGGGGCAGACGGGCAGGAAGATATTGCGGAAACAGACACGCCCATGCCAGACCCGATTGATTTTCAAGACGAAAAAAAACCTAAACATCATTTTCACTTATTTGGCAGAAAATCGCAACCTGAAACGGAAGCTGAAGTGGACGAAACGCCATCGGTCGCTGTTGAGGCTGCATCGCCAGAAATTACCAGATTGGAAGATGAAACGGAAGTAGCACCGATTGCGCCAGAAGTTGCCAGATTGGAAGATGAAACGGAGGTGGCACCGGAAACCGAAACGGAAGAAACGCCTACAGTTGAAGTAGCACCAATGGACGAGGGGGCGGGTACCGCAGAAACTCAAGCGGAAACCTTGTCTTCGCCTATGCTAGAAGCTGAACAACTTGTGCAAAAACAACGCGACTCGGAGTTTATTTGGGACTTGGAAAGAGAGCTGGGGCGGCTGATTAGGCAAGACATCAATCCGGAAGCAAAGCATGGGTATCGTGTTGACAAAGAACGCAAAAAATGGATTGCCGACTTGTCCATGCGGTTGAAAAGCTCACGTGATGACTACGCCAGCAAGTACAAGGAAGTGCTCCCGTTCAAAAACGAACCTTCTGAGCAAGCTTATGAGCAAAAAACCGCCTAAATCTTTGATGTCAAAGTCACAGATGTGAAGTTGGATTCCCTTGTGTCGTAACGCTTTTTATGCTCGGAAAGGAAAACCAGTTTTTTCGCCCGAAGGTTTATGTTACAATATACAACATGAAAAAAGCCACATTGCTTTGGGTTGACCTTGAAATGACGGGGTTGTCGCCCGTGCATGACCGGATATTAGAGGTCGGGATTGTTGCGACTGATTGGGATTTGAACGAAATTGCCACGATGTCGGCGGTGGTGAAAGTTTCCAAAAAGCTGATTGAAAAACGCATGCAAGGCGCATTTTGGCAGAAAAACAAGGTCGTGCGTGACGAGCTGGTGAAACAAAACCAATTCGGGAAAAACCACAAGGAAGTTGAGCGGCAAATCTTGGCTTTCATCAAAACCCATTTTGACACCAAAAAACCCATTTATCTCGCCGGCAATTCTATTCACCAAGACCAAAAGTTCATTGAGCGCACGTTTTTGGATTTGCAAAAATTATTGCATTATCGCATGCTGGACGTTTCGGCGTGGAAAATCGTGTTTGAAAACCGTTTCAACTTGCCCATCAAAAAACCCGACCATCATCGCGCTATAAGCGATATTCGTGGATCAATTGAGGAGCTAAAAACCTATTTATGCAAGATAAAATTATAACTTTCGTCAAAAATCTGGGCGAGTTTGCCACAAAAACCGAAAAAAACTTGGTAATTTTTACAACACCAAACAGCGCTGGCAAAATCTTCCTGATTTTGCACACCAAAAATTCACCTTTCAGGCTAGAAGTCGGCACCGACCCCAAACTGGCAAAATTATTGGTTGAAAGATACGAATCAGTCATGCCAAGCAAAAATATCAGCCCCAACGAATGGATTGAAATAATTTGTTCGGGGCAGTTGGAAGAGGCAGAAATATTAGATTTGATACGCATGAGTTTCAATCGCGCCAACAATGTGTTAACATGAAAAGCATGAGAAGTATTTCCAAAAAAAATCGGTTTAGTTTCACCGCTGTCATCATATTAACGGTGGTGGTTGCTGGTGCGATTACCGCAATGGTCATTTTCAATAATAATTCTGGGATTATCGTGGGTCGGGCGCTTGATAGGTTTATCACGAATAAAACTCCCGCCTTAAATATTGAATACCACAAAAACGATGGCTCGCTTGACATCAACACTAATTTTTCATCAAAAATTGACGAAAAAAACCAAAAAAGTGGTATCAACGGCACTTTGCAACTCAAAGACAGTTACACGGGCATTAGCGGGGATTTGAAAATTGGTGGCATGCAATACGATAATCACCTCTATTACCGCATTGAAGGTGTTAAAGATTTAACGACTAGTAGCGCAACCGTTTCCCACGCCCTTAGCAATTTGGACATTGAGGCGGGCGGGCTGTGGACGCAGTTTGACACTACCTCGCTCGGTGATTTTTTGACCAAAATTGACGGCAGCGTTAACGCCGAATGTAGCACGGTGTTGGTCAATCTGTTGGAGTATAAACTAAGTGACGGCACCAAAAATAAGGATTTAGCAAAAGTCCTGCGCAATGATTTGCCGTTCGTTATCCAAGCCGAGTTTGGCAAAACCGAAGACGGGTTATTGAAATACAAAATCGGGGCAAGTTCAAAGGAAATCATAGCGTATTTCGCCAAAATTGCCAGTTTTTACAAGATTGACCAAGCCATGCTTGACGCATGCTATATCGCCCCAGAAGAAGCTAGCTCCGTAGAACTTGATATATACATTCACAACGGAATATTCAGCAAGGTTTTGAAAAAAATCGTAGTCCAAAACGACCTTTGGACGCTCACTATTTCAGAGATTAAACCCACCGACTTTGACTTTGACGACTTTAACACCATGACCACGCTTAGCAGAAATAACACGGTTTTCACACGGTTAATCCCGAAAGTCAAAGCTGCGCTAGTTGATGAAATCACCACCCGTTCCGAATACCAAGAAAGGGTTATCGCCGAATCTGACGAAACATACGATTCTGCTTGTAACAACAAAGAAGTGGTCGCCGAAAAAATTAAAAACGAAGTCAAGAAAACGGTTGACGAAAGACTGCAAGTTGGTGTATTACTAAGATATGAGTAAAGAGAATAAAATCAGAGAACGCCCTTTGCACGGATTTTTGGAGTTTGTCCGCACGCAAGGCGTGGTGGGGTTAGCAGTCGGCTTGGTGCTGGGAACCGCTACCGCCACATTAGTCAACTCCCTTATTAACAACATCGTTATGCCCCCGCTAGGCTTTCTGCTGGGCTCCAGCAACGGCTTGAAAGGTTTAGCTTTGCACATCGGCACAGCAACTGGCGACCAAGCCAGCATGACGATAAATTACGGCGTATTTTTGAACGATTTTATCAATTTCATTGTAATTGCTCTCGTGGTTTATGTCATCGTTAAAAAATTCAACGTTGAGATAAAGAAAAAATAGTGTTTTTTACAACATAAAATACGCTAGGTCTGGCGTTTATGCTGTATAATCCAAAGTAACATTATGGAGGAGTTATGAAACAAAAACGAACAAAATATATCTTCGTAACCGGAGGCGTGCTGTCTGGGGTTGGTAAGGGCATCACGGCCGCTTCTATTGGTGCTATTTTGCAGGCTAAGGGACTCAAAGTGTCAATCCAAAAGTTTGATCCGTATTACAGCGTGGACGCTGGGTTGCTTAACCCTGGCAAACACGGGGAATGTTTCGTGACTAAGGACGGTGCGGAAACTGATTTGGATTTGGG
>JAITKW010000017.1 GCA_031278275.1 Candidatus Nomurabacteria bacterium
CAAACGTGAATTGCTGAAAATGCAAGATTTGACCATTTCGCTGTTGAATCTTGCCAAGTCAGAAGACAAAAAGCCAAAAGCGCCCGTTGACGTGTCAAAAATCACTGAAAATATCCTCAAACAAAACCGCCGCCGCCTTGAAGGCAAAACTTTGACTATTGAAATTGCCAAAAACGTTTCTGCAAAAACCGACTCTGAAGATTTGCGACAACTCTTCACGATTTTGATTGACAACGCCATCAAATATTCCGACCAACGAATTGATTTACGCCTCGCCAGTGGCAGTTTGACCATTGAAAACGATGGGGCGACCATTCCGGCGACCGAACTTCCCAAAATCTTTGACCGGTTTTATCGCGCCGACAAGTCGCGCCATTCCGATGGTTTTGGCTTGGGGCTGTCTATCGCCAAAAATATTGTTGAAAAATATAATTGGCAAATCTACGTTTCCAGCTCCGACCAAAAAACCAAATTCACCATCGTTTTTGACCACCACCAACTCCCGCCACAAAACCACGTGTCGTGAAATTAGCTACCGTCATCAAAAAGAAAGGATTTCTGGCTCTGCTGTTGGCGCTTCAATGGTCGCCGCTGCATTTTCCAAAGCAAAAATTGCGACCGTGTCAAGACTGCCGTCATGATATTTGCCAATCCCCGCAATCGCCGCATCACGCTCCGCTCCATCCGCTAATCGTGCCATCGCCGTCAAACGCAAAGTGCCGTTATCATTCATCGCGAAAATCTCCACTTTGGGATTAACCGCAATTTGCGCATAAACTTTTTTGCCAGTCACCGTTTCAATATATAATTTATTATCCACAATCGCCGCACCATCAAACGGGCGCACTCTGGGCTGATCACCATCAATAGTTGCGATGAAGAAAATCCCCCTCAAATAATCTAAAACTTTTTCCATATACCTCCAAATTATTATGTTACAATTATATTATCATGGATAAAGCATTAAAGAAACACCAAATTGAAGCCTCCCGCGCTTTAGCGGAATTATCAGATAAGGATTTGGAAAAATACGCCAAATATCACGAAAATGTCGTCAAAAACTTTCAACACGAACGCGCCATTCATCTCGCCGTGACGTTGTTTTTCGCTGGCATTTTGCTTTTATTTTTCTCTGTCACCATTTTATTTCATATTTTTGTGCCAGTCAAAGACGACACCAGTCTTTTCATCTCTATCAGCCTGAGCACGATTGTCGTTATTCTGCTGGTAACCACTATCTTCTACGTCAGGCACTATTACCAACTGGAAAATGGCACGCAACAACTTTATGGTATCTCTAAAGAAATCTACACTCGTCTAAAATAAAGTTTTTTAAGCCTTTTTTAAGTTCAAGCGGGTAAAATGGAGAAAAAGGAGAAAAAATGTTCAAAAACATGTTAAAGCGATCGTGGTTGTCCACTATCAGAAAACCCAGCCGAACTATCATCTTAGTTTTGATTTTGTTTGTGATGGCGAATATGTTACTTGCGACAATCGCTATCAAAAACTCGGTGAACAGTAGCATGCAATATGCTAAAGACAAAATCGGCGGCACGGTTTATTTGTCGGTTGATTCCGAAAAAATGCGTGCCAACCGCGAAGCCCAAACGGCGACTGGCGATGAAGCGACTGGTAGCTTCACGATGCCGACTATTTCGGAAGATTTGGCGATTGGACTCGCTGATTCATCATATATCAAAGATTATACTTATAGTTTATCTACTACCGCCAACGCCAGCGGTTTTACGGTTGTGGAAACTGCGCAAAATGAGCGTGAAAGGCAATTTCAGAGTGCATTTAATGACGCTCGCGACCAAATGAATAATGCCGAAACTGAATACAACGCCGAGCGTGACAGGTTTAATAGTTCCAATTCTGGCGCGGCACCAGGCGGCGGGGGCATGGGCGGTGGCACTAGGCCCAACTTTAGTTTTGATTTCAACGTGGACATCGGCGACCCAAGTTTGAGTCGTGGCGATACTGAGGTGCAGGGCATAAACAGTTTTGACTTCGTCAGTGGCATAGAAGATGGTAGCATTAGCGTTGTCAGTGGCACGAGTTTTGACGAAAACACCGAAAACGGCGTGATGATTTCCCAAGAACTAGCTGACGCTAATTCTTTGGCTGTTGGCGGCGAACTAAAACTGAAAACTACCGCCGATGAAACCGAGCAAACTTATACCATCACTGGCATTTATCAATCAACCACTGAAGGGTTCAACAATAACACAGTTTACACCAATATTGCGGGTGCCAAAAAACTGCTGAGCTCCACGCAATTAGAGTCCGTGACGGTGGAAAGCGTGCATTATTATTTGAACTCCGCCAGTGACAAAGCGGCATTTTTGGCGGAAGCCGCCACGAAATATCCCACCCTTGCTGATGATGGTTTGAAGCTTGATATTGACGACTCAAGCTACCAAACAATGGTTGGGCCCATTGAAAATGTCGGTAGCTTTGCCAACACTATTCTTTGGGTGGTGGTAATTGCCGCAGTCGTGATTATTACTCTAATTGTGGCGATTAACATCAAAGACCGCCGTTATGAAATGGGGGTGCTCTTAAGTCTCGGCGCACGGCGCACCAACATTCTTGGTCAAATATTTTTGGAATTGGTAATTGTCGGCACGATTGGGTTTTTGACTTCGCTCGGCACCAGCCAAGTTTTGGCGAAAAAAATGGGCGAAGATTTATTGCAACAACAAATTACCAGCAGCCAAGAAACTGCACAAACCCCAAGCGCGGTGGGAGGGCGCAACATAATGATTGGTGGCGGGCAACCAACCACCACACAAGAACAAATCAAAGAAATTGACGTGCGCGCCGGCACCAAAGAATACGCAACTTTGTTCGGCTCCGGTTATTTGATTTTAATTATCGCCATGATTTTGCCAAGTATCAATATTTTGCGCTATCAACCAAAAACAATTTTAACAAGCAAGGAGTAATATGAATAAATTGATAATTAAGAATTTGAAACACACTTATTCAGACGGGCAAGCTCATGTGAATGTATTAAAAGGCGTGAATGCCACGTTTGAAAGTGGCAAAATGTACGCCATAGTCGGGGAGTCCGGCTCCGGCAAAACCACGTTACTGTCTCTCATCGCGGCTTTAGACAACATTCAAGACGGCGACATCAAATACAACGGCAAAAGCGTCAAGACAATCGGAGAGCAAAAGTTTCGGTTGAAATATTCCAATATCGTCTTTCAATCGTTCAATTTAATCAAGTACATGACCGCGCAGGAAAATGTGGAAGTGGCGTTAGATTTCGCAAACAAATCTCGCCTTGAAGCCGGCAAAGTTTTGGCATCAGTTGGTATTTCCAAAACCGAATCCAAGCGCTTGGTGCAAAAACTTTCCGGCGGGCAACAACAACGTGTCGCCATCGCTCGCGCCATCGCATCTGATACGCCCATCATCGTGGCGGACGAACCCACGGGCAATTTAGACGAAGACACCGAAGAAAAAATCCTGAGTATTTTTCATGATTTGGCGACCAAACAGGGCAAAATTGTAATCTTGGTCACCCACAGCAAAAAAGTTGCCGGACACGCCCACGCCATTGTTTACAAAATGCGTAGCGGCGTTTTGACAAAGTGACCAAAAAGGCTTATACTTTCGGTATGAAGAAAATGCGTTTAATTGTTCGGATAGCGACCCTTGCGCTTATCGTGCTGACGGTCGTGGCGATTGTGCTATTGATTGTTAATGCGCGAAATGCCGCTGAGACAACTTATGAAATCATTTCGTTTTGCATGGCGTTGACTGCCGTTTCCATTGCGATTTTTTCGCAAGTTGACGCTTATCGCGAACAGAAAAGATTTGAAAAAATCAACAAAGAATTATTGGAATTGATGGGCGAATCAGACGAACAAAACAGTTCCGAAAACAGTATCAAGAAAAAACTAAACGCCATTTTGGAAATCAACAAAAAAATCTTGCAAAAACTGGACGAAAAACCTTAGCCTCGCCCTTGGCGGCTTGGTCTTGTTGCATAACTCCCTCTTCATGGGGCTCTTTAAAAGACCCAAGACTTTGGCAAAACTTGTTTTTCCTCATCAATTGCGTATAATAACTTTATGCGCCTGTGGTGAAATTGGTATACACGCAGCCTTGAGGTGGCTGTGCCTTCGGGTGTGCTGGTTCAAGTCCAGTCAGGCGCACCAGAATTGATTTTACAGCTCCCAGTGAGTACGCCAAACGGCTCGTTCCAGAGATAATAATATTGCAACACATTTTATTCCCGAAAAAACCGTCCCCAAGTTGAGGAACTGCCCCCGTCATTTCAAAATTAACGCATTTACTTTAGATATTACCAATCGCCGTAAAAATCACCTTTGTCGCATAGTTGGCGCAGGGTGGTTGGGTCAGGTCAACCCTCGTGCCGAACCACACCGCAACATCGCGCCCATTTTCGCCGGTCGCTGAACCAATAAGACCGTCAACCGACACCATACTAGTGGTTATCCCCGTCCAATTGCTCGGTATGTTTGAGCTACCGTCACTGACACTATAGCCCCACTTGTTATTTTGCATCGCCCCAGCAGTGGACGGCAGGGCGGCGATTTGTTTCGTGTTGTCGCCAGCGCAAGTCAAGTTGACATCACTGGCGCTGATACTCAAATTATAACCCTTCGGATTATCGGTCTTAACATTAGCTATCAAATAATCAGCGATTAAATCTCCTGGCACACCACTCATCTCAAGTTCGGACTTATTCAGAGCTAAACTAAGACTAACAATATAAGTATAACCACCACTTAAACTAGTCGTCCCACCCGCCGTAGTAACTGACACCGCAGCAGCCCCGCCAGCACTACCAGCAGGAACGGTACAATTCATTTGAGTCGTGCTAACAAAACTACAACTAGCCACTGCCGTACCAAAGCGGATGGTGGTACC
>JAITKW010000047.1 GCA_031278275.1 Candidatus Nomurabacteria bacterium
CAACTTTGGCTCTTTGCCAAAGATAAGATGCCCTAACTAGTAATTAAGCAGGTTCCGATAAGTATCGTAAATGTCATCATAATCGTATGATGACGAAGATTCGCCGTAAAAGCCCACTAATGTTGAGATGATGACCAAGATGAAGCCAATGCCAGCAACACCGAGTGCTACGAAACTAAATATTCTGAGCAACGCAGTTTTTCCAGCGGCCACTTGTTTGGTGAAAATAGTGGAGGTGATTGACGTGATAGCGACAAGTAGCGCCGGCAAAAATCCACTCAGCCAGAGGTCTTTTTGGACTACACCACTTTTCTTGCCCAACGCAAACAAGGCGTAGAAGATGGTAGCCACAACGATGGAAGTAAAAATGATGGACAAGATAGTGAAAAATCCAGCGGCTTTGCCATAAGACGCTTTTAGCGCCTCAGCGTCCGTGATTTTCCTCACCGTCAGTAATCCTATCACACCAAAAACTACTGCCATAAAAGCTGTTATGAAAACGGTTGGCACGATACCTGTAATATTGAACGAGCCAATTACGGGTATTCCAAACGACCATTTTTCGGCGAAATCAGCGATAGCGCCGAAAATGCTAATTGCGCCAAAAAAGACAGAGAAGGCAATTGAAAAAGCATTAAGTGTGGCGAGCGATTTTTGGGGCATGGCTAACTTTGGTAATTGTACATTAGGCACAACTGGTGCTGGCACCGGGTTCATCGGTTGTTCATTTTGCATTATAATCTCCTTATGTTTACTACATCTATATTAACACACTTTTTGAAAAATAAATATATTTTTTGAAAAATATAGTTGGCATTATAAAAACAGTATGCTAATATTATAAACATAAGAATTAAACGGTACATTAAAAAATAAATATAGGTAGGTTGTGGTAACTTCTAACCTCGTTAGGAGTTGCCAGAGCCTATTGGCTAGGACGTTAAATAGGGGGTGATTGTGTGCCTATGCCAACAAAATGTCTTGGGAAAGAGTGCCGTTATTGGAAAAATTGTCGTGAAGAGGGTAGTAAGTTTCGTTCTACGAAACACCACAAATATTGGCCAAAATCAAATTATAATGATGAAATAGGGCATATATTCCGCGAACTTCCGGAAAATATAGAAACCATGTGCCGTTATAGTCATGATGTGTTGCATAAGACAACAAAACCTCCTGACAAACCATGTCGCTGCGTGATGATTGAATTCATCAAAAGTCACGCAAAATGATTCTTCGGGGAGCAATTCATGCTCCCCCGTCCCAACTAAAATGCTTGGCACTCTTGCAATTTGAGTGCTAGTGGTATATGATTGATGATATGAGCAAGCGAGATTATTATGAAGTGCTTGGCGTTGCCAAAACTGCCAGCGATGACGAGATTAAGAAAGCTTTTCGCAAGTTAGCGGTCAAATACCACCCAGACAAAGAGGGTGGCGATGAAGAAAAGTTCAAAGAAGCCAACGAAGCATATGATGTGTTGAAAGACAAGCAAAAACGCCAGCGATACGACCAGTTTGGGCACGCTGGGGTTGGTGGTGCCACAGGTTCTGGCGGTGCGGGCAACCCGTTTGGCGGTTTTTCAAGTAATGGGCAGGCGTTTGAGTTTGATTTTGGCGGTGGCATGGGCGATATTTTCAGCGACTTGTTTGGCTTTGGTGGCGGTCGTGGCAGAAAACGACCCGTGCGCGGACACGATGTGGAAACTTCAGTAGATGTTAAGTTTGAGGATGCGATTTTTGGGGTTGAAAAAGACGTTTTTGTGACAATGAATGTCAAATGCGAACACTGCAAAGGACGTGGAGCGGAGCCTGGCACGGAACTCAAAACTTGTGCCACTTGTCATGGTTCCGGTCAAGTTAATCGGGTTGTAAATACGCTTTTTGGGGCAATTCAACAAGCGATGATTTGCCCAACTTGTCATGGTAAAGGCAAAATCCCAGAGCAAAAATGTTCAGTTTGTGGTGGCGATGGGCTGAAACGTGAGCGAGTGTCTTTGAAGTTGAAAATCCCCGCTGGCATTGATGATGGTGCGACCATTCGTCTGTCTGGCAAAGGCGAGGCGATTGCCGGTGGCGGCGAAAACGGCGATTTGTACGTTCACGTCAGGGTCAAGGCTGATAAAAAGTTTACGCGTGAGGGCGAACTGATTTTGAGCGAAGAAAAAGTGTCAATGGTGGAAGCGGCTTTGGGTACGGAAATAGATGTGGAAACTGTGGACGGAATTATCACGATGAAAGTGCCAGCCGGCACCCAGAGTGGCACGGATTTCAAATTGAGCGGGCATGGCGTGCCGTCTTTGAATAATCCGGAAAGGCGTGGCGCACATATCGTCACGGTGAGAGTGGAAACTCCGCGTGATTTGAGCAGACGACAAAAAGAATTATTGGAAGATTTTAAGCATGAAAAGCCGAAAAAACGCGGATTTTTCGGATAAAGTGGCAGTTTTGGCGGTTAGTGGTGGCGTGGACTCCATGACCATGCTTCACAAAGTTGAAGCGGGCGCGTTTGGTGATTTTGATTTTGTGGTGGCGCATTTTAATCACGGCATTCGCGAAGATACTGACGATGATGAAAAACTGGTTACGACTTATTGCCAAAATCATCAACTTCGGTTTGAGCGGCGCAAGCAGTCGCTAGGTCAAAATGCCAGTGAAGCGTTGGCACGCAAGCGGCGATATGAGTTTTTGAATTATGTTGCGAAAAAATATCACGGCGAAATCTGGACGGCGCACCATCAAGACGACTTGATTGAAACAATGGCAATTAACTTGATTCGGGGCACAGGTTGGCGGGGGCTGGCGGTGTTTGACAACCACATTAAACGGCCGTTAATTTTCATGACCAAAAATGACATATATCAGTACGCCAAGCACAACCAATTGGTTTGGCGCAATGATTCAACCAATGCGGATTTGAAATATTTGCGCAATCGTGTGCGAAAAAAAATGGCGCAATTGCCCGATGTGAAACGCAAGAAATTGGTGACGTTATGGCAAAATCAAGTTCTTATCAAACGCGAAATTGATGATATTTTGTCAAAGTTAATCAAAAAAGACGTGGTTTATGCGCGGGATTTTTATGAAAAGTTAGATGATACTACGGCGATTGAGGTTTTGCGTGCTTTGTCCAAAATGCATGGGCAGCCGTTGACCATTCCTCAATCCGCCGACCTCTTGCAAGCCATTCGTACATATCAGCCACACAAAAAGTTTAATTTGCCGAATGATAAGTTTGTAATTTTCTCAAAAAGCCGTTTTTCCATGTTATAATTTTGTCAAGAGGAGACGAAAGATGCAGAGTAATATTATTGCTAAAAATAAACTAAACACCGTCCTGATTATGGCGTTATTTGTTATCATCATTGGCGCAATTAGTTTAATAATTTCATATTTTTGGGGAGGGATGAATGTCGCTATTGGCGGAATTGTTTTTGCGACTTTATATGCATTGTTGCAGTATTTTTTGGCGAGTAAAATTGCGGTTTTGTCAACCGGTGCCAAAGAAATTCAAAAATCCGACAACCCACGTCTTTACGAAATTGTGCAAAAGTTGAGCCAAAAAGCTGATTTGCCCATGCCGAAAGTTTACATGATAACGGATCCTGCGCCAAACGCTTTTGCTACCGGTCGTAGCCCAAAAGATGCGCTCGTTTGTGCCACAACTGGACTTTTGGATATTATGAATGACGATGAATTGGAAGCAGTGATGGCGCATGAAATGAGCCATGTCAAAAATTATGACATTCGCGTGGCGATGATTGCGTTTGGGTTGGCTTCGGTGGTTGGAGTTCTCAGCAATATTGCCGGACAAACCATTATCAATAATGGTCGCAGAAACGAAAACGGCGGGCTACAAGTTGTTTTGGGTGTCTTGGTGATTATCTTGGCACCGATTTTGGCGTTAATTATTCAAATGGCGGTCAGCCGCAGCCGTGAGTTTTTGGCGGACGCTTCCGCCTCAGAAATTATGGGGCGACCTGACAATATGATTTCTGCCTTGCAACAATTAAGAAAACACAATAAACCCATGCAAAAACAAGATTCTGCCACCGCCATGCTGTTTATTTCCAACCCATTAAAAAAAGGTGGCATAGTCGCCCGATTGTTTTCAACGCACCCTCCGCTTGAAGAACGCATTATGGCTTTGGAGGACGCGCAACATGAGTTTTAGAAAATCCGTGCGGCAGTCATTTGAGGCCCAAAAATCCAAAGTCCATGCCAAAAAGGCGCATTATTTGGCGGGTCGCCCGCACCGCAGTTTTCGGTTAACGCGCAAAGAGGATTACAAAAAAGAGCACCCCGCTCCGGGATACATCAAGTTTATCTTCCAAGTTTTCGGCGTTATCAAAAAAAATCGCAAAGTTTTTTTCAGGCTTTTATTGGTTTCCGCGCTAGCTTCTGTGGTTTTGGTGGGGATTATGAGCCAAGATCGTTACGAATCGTTAGACGAAGCGATGGACGAAACTTCAGAAGAAGTCGTTGCTGGCAATTTCAGCGGTTTTGGCAAGACCACCATGTTGTTTATCACGACCGTTGCGACAGGAGGACTCAACCAAAACCCGACCGAGCCGCAACAGATTTTTAATGTTTTCATCATGATTTTAATTTGCCTTGCTACAATTTGGGTGTTGCGCCAACGTTTTGCGGGCAATGACGTTAGAATGAAAGATGCGCTTTATAACGCTTTTGGCCCGTTAGTTTCCATCGCGCTAATTTTCATCTTGTTGCTCATTCAACTAATTCCATTTTTCATCGCTTTCATTGTTTATTCCTCAGCCGTTGAAACGGATTTTTTGTCCAATGGATTTTATGCGCTGTTCTTTTGGATTGCCGTTGGTGGGCTGGGGCTACTTTCCATTTATCTCATGGTGCCGACTGTTATTGCCATTATCGCCGCTACTGCGCCCGGTTTGTATCCCATGCAAGCCTTACATAACGCCGGTGAGTTGGTTTTGGGCAAACGGTTCAAAATTATTTTTCGTTTTATTTGGGGGCTTATAGGTATTTTACCAGTTTGGATAATTGTCATTTTGCCAGCCATCATGATTGACTCATTCTTGAAGGGAGTAAGTGATTTCTTCTTGGGCTGGCCAATTGTGCCGGTGGCTTTTTTGCTGACTTCGTTATTTTCGGTGCTGTATTTTTCGGCTTATTTATATATGTATTACAGGAGATTGTTAGATGAGTTTGAACCCAGAAATAGTTAATCGCGCCAAACAACTTCGTGACATTATCAACAACTATCGTTATCATTATCATGTTTTAGACGAGTCTATTATGAGCGAAGCAGCAGCGGACGCTTTGAAACACGAGCTAACGGAACTGGAAACCAAATATCCAAAACTCATCACGCCCGATTCTCCCACGCAAAGAGTCGCTGGGCAAGCTTTGAATAAGTTTGCCAAAGTCACCCATCGCAAGCGCATGATTTCTTTGAATGATGTATTTAATGACGCAGAAGTTTATAAATGGTGGGACAGAATATTCAAGGTTGGAACGAGCCAGCATTTTGGCAGTGATTTTCAAAGAGCTGATTTTTGGGTTGATGCCAAAATGGACGGATTGGCAATGTCGTTGCAATATGAAGATGGCATTTTGGCGCGAGCCGTTACGCGGGGCGATGGACTCACAGGCGAGGACGTGACGCAAAATATCAAAACCATTGAGTCAATTCCATTGAAATTGCAAAAAGACGCTATTTTCAGTCAAGGCTACACGGAAATACGTGGCGAAGTTATTATCAATAAAAAAGAGTTTGAAAAAATCAATCAAAATAGCGAAGTTAAATACGCTAATCCACGCAATCTTGCGGCTGGCACCATTCGCCAACTTGACCCGAAAATTGTCGCCAGTCGCAAATTAGAGTTTCATGCGTATGATTTATTGCGGGACAATCATGACGAAGTGCCGACCAATGCTTTCGCATATCAAAAGTTGAAGAAATTGGGTTTTGCAATTAACCACGAGGCTCATTTGGAAAAAGATTTGAGTAGCGTACTCAAGTTCGCGCATGATTTTGAAAAAGCCAGAAATGATTTGCCATTCAATACGGACGGGTTGGTCATTAAAATCAATCAGCGCAAATGGTACGATGATTTGGGCGTTGTGGGGAAAGCTCCGCGCGGAGCGGTGGCGTTCAAATATCCCGCTGAAGAAGCCGTGAGCGTGGTGCGTGACATTGTGATTTCGCTCGGTCGTACTGGTGCGGCAACGCCAGTTGCGATTTTTAAACCGGTGTTAGTGGCTGGGTCTACCGTGCGACATGCTTCGTTGCACAACGCTGATGAAATTAGTCGCCTTGACGTGCGTATTGGCGACACCGTAATTATTTATAAAGCTGGCGACATTATTCCACAAGTTCAAAAAGTTTTATTGGAACTTCGTCCGAAAAAAACTGTGCCGTTTGATTTTGAAAAAGCCTTGAAAAAGCAATATCCGGAACTTCATTTCAAGCGAACTGGCGAAGACGTGGTGTATCGTGCGCAAAACCTCAACTCCAAACTGATTTTGGAACGTAGTGTGGAATATTATGCCAGCAAAACTGGTTTGGATATTGAGGGTTTGGGTGGAAGAAACGTCAAACTGCTGATAGAAAATGGCCTAATTAAACACATCGCGGATTTGTATTTATTGAAAAAAACCGACTTAATCAACTTGGAACGTTTCGGCGAATTATCCGCCAATAATTTGTTGTCCGCCATTGAAAATTCAAAATATCCGCCGCTCGCGCGTTTTATCACAGCGCTTGGTATTCGTCACGTTGGCGCACAAACTGCTAGCGACATTGCACAACATTTTCAAGATTTTATAAGATTTGCGGAAAGTTCGGAAGAGGAATTATTGACCATTGACGGCATTGGCAAAATCGGCGCAGAGTCAATTGTTGCGTGGTTTGCGGACGAAGACAACGACAAGCTTTGGCAAAAATTATTTGAGCTTGGCGTGCAACCAATTTTCACGGACACCTCCAACCAAAAATTGGCAGGAATTAGTTTTGTAGTCACTGGCACCTTGGCGACCATGAGCCGTGACGAAGCGGAGAGCAAAATCCGCGAACTGGGTGGCGATTTCCACAAAATCGTCACCAAAAACACTACTTATCTTGTGGCGGGAGCCAACGTTGGCAAATCCAAACTTGAAAAAGCTACCAAACTCGGCACAAAAATCCTCACCGAACCCGAGTTCCTAAAGCTAACAGCCTAAAACCCGCACTGCATTTTCAAAAAACAACTTTTCCCATTTGCTGCACCTATTTGTTGGCGACACAACGTATTGCGTTACCAGAAGCTGACCTACTTGCACTGGTGCCAGCGACATCATTATTCAAACCCACACCGCTTGTGCTATAACCGAAAGTGCGACGAAAGCCGTCGCCAAGCTCCGTCGCCGCAGTAGATGACCAATAAGCTGCACCCTGACCTACCTGGATTATACCCAACGAAAAGAGTGCATCCACTGTGTTGAAATAGCCAGAATAAACGCCTTTCCATAAACTGCCAGTGCCAACAAGGGCAGTAAACCTACCAGTCTTAGAGGTACCTAAACTTTGATATAATGCATGAAAATCGTTGTTTGTAGTATTAGCTTGACCATTACTGCCAGTCGGCAAGCTCCAACCGGTAGGGCAAATAGTAGCGGCTGTGACGGCAGGCCAGTTATATAGAAAACCGCATTCCGTGTAATTGATTTGATTAGCGCTCATGCGATAGGAAGGACTAGGGCAAGCAACACCGTCGCCGCTAACACCGCCATCATGAACCGTGCTATCAGCGTGCGGGTCAGTGTAATACGGAACTGTCGTGGTACTACTCCAAGCACCAGCCCCCGTATAATGATTGCCCTGAGCATACGCCAAGTTCGTAATCATCCAACATCTATTATCAGGCATTTTAGCAATCGCATAATAACGATTATCGCGGGAGTCTTTAACAAAAGAAATTGCCTCAGTATTTGTGCCATCAAAAAGGGTAGCAGCCGTGCATTTGGCGGGCGAGATGTCTTGCATACGACTGTTATCAGGCAAGATTTTAGTCACAGACGGCCCATCATCATCACCATCATCATCACCATCACCATCACCATCACCATCATCACCATACTTAATGGGCGCCTTGTCGCTTCCGCCAATCGTTTCAATAATAATATAATATTCGCCGTCATTGCCTTCCGGTAAAATGCATGTAACTGTATATTTTCCAGAACTTGGCGTATCTGGCGTAATAATCACATTAGCGCAAATTTCGCCATCGTCGCGAGTTTCGTCACCGTCCATATCAACATAAATCACATCAATTGGGTCAAGATTATCTCCAATAATCGTAATCGTACCTCCTCCTTGCACAGTTTTGTCATCTTCATCCTCTGGATTTGGAATGACAGAGTCAATTTCGGGCGGTGCGATATAAGTAAATCCGTTAGACAAAGTATCATTTCCGTGGATAGTGGAAACTTTCACGTCAACCGCACCAGCAGCGTGCGCAGGCGTAACACAGGTAATGGTTGTCGCAGTAACAGATCGCACCTCGCAAGAACTTCCGTCTAAGGTTACAGTGATGGCAGTAGTGAAATTAGTTCCATTAATCGTGACTACCGTACCACCAGCCGTAGGACCTTTGTTGGGGTTGATGCTAGTAATCCTGGGGGCTTTGTTAATCCACGTAATTTCAATGTCAACCGTCACTGGATTACCCGCAAGGTCATGGAAAGTAACTTCTTCAATAGTATTGGCAGGATAAGTTTTTTGGTAAGTGTTATCACCAATTCCTACCCAACCGCTTGGTAGCGGCCCCAAAGGCTCATTTGATACAACCGTAGCTACTACGTCCAAATTAGTTTCCGTTGGCCCGGGCGGAGTGTAGCTTAAATCAAGCTCGGGAGGTGTTTTATCAATATTATCAACCGTAACATCAACATACGAACAGCGCCGATCATCGCCACTGCTGCCTTCAAGGCAAATCTTCACCTGCTCTGTGCCGTCAGTGTTGTCGGTATAAATCTTTTCATAAGTTATGTCGTCAATCTTTGTCCAACCATCTGGCGTGTCAATCGGTTTGTTAGTAATAATCCTGACGGTAACGTCTTGGTTGGTGGGCTCATTTGTGGAGTACCTGGCTTCACCCTCCGGAGCAGTACCGTCCGTAACATTAATAATTCTCGTTTGGGAAGTCGCTCTATTGCCAGAACTGTCTTGGACATCATAAGTAATTGAATAGGCGCCAATAGTCGTATGGTCAAAATCCGGACTGCTTTTATAAGTGACGCTGCTCGTCAAATCGCCATCATAATTATCTACAGCAGACACGCCGTCCATTAAATCAATTTCGTCATGCTGCATAATATAAACCGTGGTGGGGTCAACAGTAATAACTGGTGGGATCGTGTCTCGCACAATAACTGTGCGCTCTTTGGTGGCGCTGTTTCCTGCCACATCTGTTGCGTAATAGACAATAGTATAAGTGCCGAGTTGGTTCACATCAAGATTGCTACTCAAAACTACCACGTCAACAATACCGTCAAGGTCGTCTATGGCGTTAGCGCCAAGGTCGCGGTATGGTGTGCCAACTTCATGATAAATCACATCAGCACCGTTTATCACGATGGTCGGCGGCACATTGTCTTCGTAAAAGGCTTGATAAAATATTTTCACGACATAATCGCCAGCTGGTAAATTACTGACGATATCCAATTTGATGGAGAAATCAAGATTGATAAGATTTGATGTTATGCTGCCATTATGGTTCGCATAAATACTTTGAGAGATTGGGGTGAGATTGATTTGGGAGTTTCCGCCGTTAATGTTAATCAGAGATGCTGTAATCTGGCTGCCAACCTCTGGACTGGTCGGCGTAATCAGTTGAGCGGTCACATAATGAGACCTAACGAGGTCGTTTTTGAGCATAATGGCAAAGGGGGCACTGGCAGACAATGTGAGCGATTTATCAATCGTGACATCAATCACATCATCGCGAGCGTTGATAATCAAATTGGCAGCACTGGCGATGAACGGGACAACAGATACAGCCAAAGCCACTGAAAAGAGCAAAGTGAAAAATGTTTTAGTAGCGCTTGTAGCCGAGGGGGGGCAATTAGATGAATAAGAAAGACGTTTTTTTGAAAAAAAAGCGAACAACTTAATTATAATAAACACACCAACAATGGCGAAGACGAGAGAAATTATGAGGGCTAGGCGGTTTGTGGACAAAAAATCAATCACTCCGCCAAACACCCCAGTGTTTGGAATATCAAGCGCCCCTTCATCAAGTTCTCCGCTGCGAACATGAAGATTAATTAACTGACTGGTATCCATAGCAATCCTTTCTTTAGCTGTTTTTTATCTCGTTCTCGCTTAGATACCACAACATTACTCTACATTAGGTAGGATACCACAAACGTTCTAGAAAGCGCAAGCGTTTTTTGTAATTTATCTGCCAAAACGCTTGTTTAGCGGGGGTATCTATTGTATGATAGTTTGGTGAAAGATAGGTCAAAGCACGCATCAATCAAAAAACGCACGTTGGCGTTTTTTTGGCATGAGTTGAAACAGCATAAGATTTTGATGGTGACCATGATTGTTTGCGCAATTTTGAATGTCTTTGTGATGAACTCTGCCACGCCGTTCTTTTTGGCGAAAATCATTGATAAATTGACGCTTGGCGATTATCACGTGGAAACGATATTGGCTGATTTTGCCCCGCTAATTGCACTTTTTATTGGCATGATATTTTTGGGTGAGATTATTTTTGTTCGTTTGGTAGTTTGGACTTTATGGAAACTGGAAGTTATTAGTGTCTATGAACTGAACCGTAAATCTTTCGACACGCTGTCGGAACAATCCATGCAATTCCACAACAATCGCTTTTCCGGCTCGCTGGTTAGCCAAGTCAACAAGTTCTCCAGTGCGTTTGAGCGGCTGATTGATCTTACAATTTTTGATATTATCCCGCTGGCTTTTACGGTGTCGTTCACGCTGCTGATTTTGGGATTTATCATGCCACTTTATGCGCTCGGTCTTTTTGTGTTCATTTTAATTTATGTGGCTGTTGCCGTTTATGCTTATAAAAAAATTGCGCTATTGAACGCCAAATTGGCTTCCGCTGAAACCAAGCAAAGCGGGCAACTTGCTGATAGCGCGTCCAATATCATGGCAATCAAAAGTTACGCCAACGAGGCACACGAAAAAAAACGGTTTGACGGTTTTTTGCAGCGGACAGCAAACGCCAATCTTGCAATTTTGCGTGCGGTTAATATTCGCGATTTGGGTTTTGGCGTGGTTACGACTTTAATTTCAGCTTTGCTGATTATTTTCATAGTGGGTGGCGGGCAATGGTTTGGCTTGTCAATTGGCACGGTGGTTTTGCTTTATACTTATACATCAACCATACTTGGGTTGTTATGGGGCTTTAATCACATCTTGCGCAACCTCAATAGCGTATTCGGTGACGCTCATGACATGACTCAGATTTTAGACGAAGAAATGACTGTCAAAGACGACCCAAATGCCACAAAATTATTGGTGGAAAAAGGCGAAGTGGAGTTTGCAAATATTTCTTTCATGCACGAAAGCGCCAAAGAAACAATTTTTCAAAACTTTTCTTTGAAAATCAAGGCGGGGGAAAAAATTGGGCTGGTTGGAGTTTCCGGCTCTGGCAAAACTACGCTAACCAAATTATTGTTGCGCTTTGCGGACGTGGACAGCGGCGCAATTTTGATTGACAACCAAAATATTTCCGAAGTTACCCAAGATTCTTTGCGTGAAAATATCGCCTATGTTCCGCAAGAATCCACGCTTTTTCACCGTTCTTTGCGCGAAAACATTGCTTATGGTAAACAGCAAGCGACCGATGAGGAGATTATTACAGCTGCAGAAAAAGCCAATGCGTGGGAGTTCATCAAAGATTTGCCAAACGGGCTGGACACTTTAACTGGCGAACGTGGTGTCAAACTTTCCGGCGGGCAAAGGCAGCGCGTTAACATCGCCCGCGCCATTTTGAAAGATGCGCCGATTTTGGTTTTGGACGAAGCCACTTCAGCCTTGGATTCCGAAAGTGAAAGTTTAATCCAAGAAGCTCTGAAAAAATTGATGAAAGGGCGCACTTCACTCGTCATTGCGCACCGCCTGTCAACGGTCGCCGCGCTGGACAGAATTATCGTTTTGGAAAATGGTAAAATTGTGGAAGAGGGCTCACATAAAGAATTATTAAAACAAAATGGCACTTATGCCGAGCTTTGGAATCGCCAAACCGGAGGATATTTGAATGAATCAGAGCTTGCAACATAAACTGAAAACTTTACCCATTGAGCCGGGCGTTTATTTTCACAAAAATCAAATAGGTGAAGTAATTTATGTTGGCAAAGCCGCCAATCTCAAAAATCGCGTGCGTAATTATTTTCAAAAAACTCATCATGATGACAAAACTAAGGCTTTGATTGCCGAAATATTTGACACCGATTGGCGTACTACAGACACGGAATTAGACGCACTGTTTTTGGAATCCGAAATGATTAAACGCTATAAACCGAAGTTTAATATTTTGATGATGGACGACAAGTCAGCTTCGTTTGTGCGGATTGATATGAAAAGTGACGTGCCGTTTGTGAGTTTGACGCGTAGCCCCATGGACGACAATGCGGAATATTTTGGGCCATATTACGGGACTAGAGCCATTAAAAATGCCTTGAATATTTTGCGCAAGATCTTTCCGTTTTATGACAAGCCATACAATGGTAAAAAAACTTTGAACACAGATATTGGGCTAACGCCTGGCATTGAAATTGGCAAAGTTACGCCCAAAGAATATAAAAAATACTTAAGAAGTTTAATCAATTTTATCAATGGGAAAAAGGAAGATGTGGTGAAACGACTAGCCAAAGAAATGCAAACGCATGTAAAAAAACAAGAGTTTGAAAAAGCTGCGACTATTCGTAATATGCTTTTTTATATCAATGCTTTGCGAACACAAATTGTGTTTGGCAACGATGAGTTTTTGGATATTTCGTCTGACGAAGCGTTGAAAGAATTGCAAAAACTATTAGATTTGGAAAACCCGCCGCGCCGCATTGAGGGCTATGACATTTCACACCAAAGTGGCGCAAATGTCGTGGCTAGCATGGTGGTTTTCAAAAATGGTGTTGCCAGTCGCAAAGATTATCGTAAGTTCAAAATCAAAAACCAAAAAAATGACGATTATGCCAACATGCACGAAGTTATTTCGCGAAGGCTGAAGCACCTTGACGATTGGGGGCGACCCGATTTGATGGTGATTGATGGTGGTCAAGGGCAATTGCAAGCGGTGGCTGACTTATTAAACCGCACCAAGATTCCATACATTGGGCGAAACAAAAGTGGCAATCACAGCAAAAATGCACACGCCCAAATCATTATCCCCAAAAACGGCGGCTACAAATCGATTGTCGCAAATCACCACGAACACTTCGCCAAACTGATTACACGCATTGATGACGAATCGCACCGCTTTGCCATCAACTACCACACCCTCTTAAAACGTAAAAACATACTGAAATAATAACTATAAAAATCCAAAAATACCCTTGGCATAAAGTTTCCATAAGTCAAATCAATTTTACAAGTGTGCTGATTGTTCCAAGAACATCATCTTCCGTTGATCCGCGAGATAAATCGCTCAATATTTTATTAAAACCTAATAAAATTGGACCATATGCTTTCGCACCCGCGAACTGCACAATTCCTTTGTATAAAATATTTGCAGAGTTGATGTCAGGGCAAATTAAGACGTTAGCGTTGCCCGCCACATTTGATTGAGGCATCTTTTTTTTGGCAATGGCCTTATTGACTGCCGCATCAAGTTGCATTTCTCCATCTATTTCTATATCCGGCCTTTTGTTGTGGATGAAAGTAACAGCCTGCCTTATCAAATCTATTGATGCGTCACTGCCCCCGCTGCCAAAAGTGGAAAAAGAAAGCATAGCAACCTTAGGTTCACCCAATAATTTAGTCGCTGAATCATTAGCCAACATAACAATATCCGCTAGTTGTTCGGCGGACGGACGTTTACAAGTTGCCACATCAGAAATTATGATTTTTTCATTTGGAAGTTCCAGTAAGATTATACTTGAAAATGTCTTACCGCTCACCCCAATGATATTTTTTGCCGCCAAGATAACATCTAAAGAAGAGTAATCAATCCCAGCAATCATTGTGTCGGCGGCACCACTTTTTACCATATTCGCGGCTTCTGTCAAAGAGCTTTCGCCGGATAATAACACTGGCTCGCACAACCCCTTCTCAGCCGCCTTTCTCGCCGCTTTAACAACGCTAATGTTCTCGCTTTCGGGAAACACAATCTTTTTATTCACATTTTTATATTATCACACATCCTCAAAACGCAAAAATATGCTAAAATAACTATATGATTGCGAGATTTATTGTGCGTTGGATTATTAACTCTTTTGGCATGTGGCTGTGTTTGACGCTTTTTGGCGAATTGACCACGAGTTATATTTTGCCCGTTTTGCTCATCGGCTTGGTTTTTTCCCTTATCAATTCCGTAATTAAGCCTTTTGTCACGTTGCTTGCGTTGCCGTTTATTCTGCTCACGCTTGGGCTATTCACGTTGATTGTCAACGCTAGCATGGTGGGCTTAACCGTTTGGCTGATTCCTTGGGCAAAAATTGGCTTTTTGGGTGCGGTTTTATCCGGTATTTTAATGAGTTTCATCAATTATCTTGCAAATATTACTATAAAACCATATAATGTTAGCGATGAGTGATTTTTTACGCACAACTATGATGATTTCAGCGGTAGTTTTGATACTGTTAGTGCTTTTGCAACAGCGCGGTGCGTCACTAGGCGCAGGTTTTGGCGGGTCGGGCGAACTTTATACCACACGGCGCGGTCTTGACAAAAGCATGTTTAACGTTTCAGTGGTGGTGGCGGCGATTTTTGTTTTTTCAATCTTGGCGGAGCTTTTAATCGTATAACAAAAGGACTATTTTGAAAAACATTTTCAAAAAAAGTGGGGCAGTTCTAAGTAGCATACAAAAGAAGACTAAGCGACTCAATCGCCACACAGCCAAACATTTGACCGAAAACTTTATCTTGCGTTTTGAAAATCTCCATGTCGTTCGTTCGCGGGTGGTGAGTTGGTTTTTAATGATGGCGATACTTTTAGGGCTGGCTGGCATTCAAAATATCTGGATGCAAAAAGCTTATCGCACGACAGCTTTTGTTGACGGAGGGACTTTTGTTGAAGCGACACTTGGCAGCGTTAAAACTCTCAACCCTTTGTTCGTTTCCACTAATTCCGAAAAAACCATCACGCGACTGATTTTTTCACAACTGTTACGCTACGACACGGACGGCAAGCCGCAAGGCTACGTTGCAAAAAACATTTCCGTGAGCGAAGATAGCAAGACATACACCGTTCAACTTCGTGATGATATTTATTTTCATGATGGCGAGCCGCTAACCGCCGATGACGTGATGTTCACCGTAAACACCATTAAAGACCCGCACACTCGCTCCAATTTGAACCAAGCTTGGCGGAATATTACTATCCAAAAAATCAGCGATTTTGAAGTGTCTTTCACTTTGTCGGTAAGTTTTTCGGCGTTTCAGAGCATGTTGGATTTTGATATTTTACCTGAGCATGTTTTGAAAGACGTGCCGAAGGAAAACCTGTTTGAGCTCACGGACTTCAATTTATCACCGGTGGGTTCGGGTCCGTTTTCCTTTCAGTCAATTCAACAAACTGCTGACGATAACACCATGGTGCGCCTGAAGCGCAACGACAGTTATCATTTGGGCAAGCCGATGTTGGAATCTTTCACAGTTTATGCGTTTAGTGGCAAAACTGAAATTATCAATGCGGTCAAGTCCAACACGGTCAATTCCACCGCCGAACTATCTTTGCGAGAAAGCGAAGAGTTTGCCAAACCAAACTTTGTCATCAAAAACACCAAAACCAACGGCGGAAATTTCATTTTTTTCAACACGGCACGTATTCCTGACCAAAAAATGCGTAGCGCGCTCGGCAATATTATCAATCGCCAAGAAGTTATGACGCAAGTTGGTGCGACATCGGCACTTGATTATCCGATTTTGCCAAACCAAATTGAGCTCAATTTGCCGGAAGTCAATCAATTTGACCTTGCGCTGGCGGAAGAAACTTTGAAAAGTTTGGGATATAAATTAGAATACGGCAACTGGAAGAACGCTGAAAATGTTGATTTGACACTGAAAGTTGTGACTATTAAAAACA
>JAITKW010000053.1 GCA_031278275.1 Candidatus Nomurabacteria bacterium
AGAGAAGAATGAATGGAGCGGATACGATTAACTTTGCGGAGATACAAGTTACGGGCATATTCGCCCGACCCCTGAAGTTCACCGACTATTTCGGCGATTTTTGCCACCAAGTCCAGCGATCTTGGCGTTACTGTAAAAATCGGTGTTTCCATATTCTTAATTATAACACATCCCAAGCGTTTTCTGTAAATATTTCGGTAGTTTTATCGGTATATGCAACGGACATTAAATACATTCCCGCTAATTTGTATAAAAATCTCTTACTAAATTAGGACATATTGTGACAAAAGTTCGAATAAGACAGCGTTGGTCGGGGTGATCCGACTTGAACGGACGGCCTCCGCGTCCCAAACGCGGCGCGCTACCAACTGCGCCACACCCCGACTTATCAGACATTCAAAATTGTGAACGCCACTGGAATATGATAGCATAGCTGTTTATATGTTACAATAACAGCATGGAAAAAAGTACGTCAAAATGGCTAAGACAAATCTGGGTGCCACTCATGGTAGTTTTGGTTTTGACGTTGCTGATTGTCCTCGCTATGACGGTTTGGCACGAGCCTATCATGTCCTTTTTTACTAGCCGCAATCAGTTCCGCGATACGATTAGCCGCGCCGGCATTTTTGCTCCTCTTTTGTTCATCATCGTGCAAATCGCCCAAATTATTATCGCGCCCATACCCGGTCAAGTTGTGGGAATTATTGGTGGCATGCTATTTGGGTGGCTGGGCGTTATTTATAATATTATCGGTTCGGTGATTGGATTTTTTATTGTTTTCAAACTTTCCCGCAAGTTTGGTCGGCCGCTCGCTGAAAAGATTTTTTCAAAAAAGATTTTGAAAAAATTTGATTTTGTCACAAAGCGCAAAGGCGCAATGACTTTATTTTTGATATTTTTATTACCGTTCTTCCCAGATGACATCGTGTGTTATTTAGCGGGGCTAACCGTCATACCAATCAAAAAATTACTAATGATTTCTTTGGCAGGACGATTGCCCGCTATCATTTTGAATAATTTAATCGGCGCTGGCATGAGTCGCGAGATGATTCGCCCCACCGCCGCCATCATATTTATGATAATAGCCTTGTTGGTTGTTTGTTATTATAAGCGAAAACAGCTGCACGCTTTTGTGTCCGCCGACAACCATTTGGCATATTTGAAAAAGCATTGGCCATACAAAATCTCCCATACCATCTTTTTTGGCTTGCTTTTATTATTGATATGTGCTGTAATATTCATTGTTATCATAGCAATGCCATTTCATAAATTATTTTAGTAAAGGAGTGAAAGGAAAAATGCAGACTATTCTAATCATAGAAGACGATACAACCATTCGCCGACAACTCAAAAGTTTATTGGAAAAATATCATTATAAAGTCGTTACGGCTGATGATTTTAGTGATGTGATAGGTTTCACTTTGATGCAACAACCTCATCTGGTAATTCTTGACCTCAACTTGCCTTTTTTTGACGGTTATCATATTTGTCGCGAGTTGCGCAAGGTCTCCAAAGTTCCAATTGTGATAGTGACTAGTCGTGACAGCGAAATGGACGAGTTGATGAGTCTAAATCTTGGCGCAGATTATTTCGTGACCAAGCCATACAACACCCAGATCTTGGTTGCCAAAATTGAAACGCTTTTGAAACGCACTTATGATTCCGGAAACTCAAATGTTATCAGTTTTAATGACCTGCTATTGGACTTTGCTAAAGGACAAGCGGTTTATCAAAACAAGTCGGTTGAACTCACGAAAAACGAGGCGCGCGTTTTGCAACTTTTGATTGATAATGAAGGCAAAATTGTTTCACGCGATGATATTATGGACGCTTTGTGGCAAGAAGACACTTTTGTTGATGATAATACGTTGACCGTCAATGTTAATCGTTTGCGAAAAAAGCTGGAAATTATCGGCGCTGATGAATTGTTGCGTACCAGACGCGGACAAGGATATTCGTTATGAAGTTGTGGGACTTTTTGCACGACCGTTTGGCGTTTGTCACCATCAATTTAGTGGGAGCTGGGTTTAGCGCTGTGCTTTTGTATGCTGTCAATGCCAGCTTGTATTTCGCACTTTTTATCCCCAGTATTTTCATATTCAGTGGCTGTATTGCCCTGGCGATTGATTATGTTGGCAAAAATCATTACTACAAAAGAGTGCGCAATACATTGCGGCGACTTGATGAAAAACGTTTTTTGTTGGAAGTGATTGATCGTCCTGAAACATTGGAAGGAAAGATTTGGTACGACATTTTGCGCACCACAACCAAATCCATGAATGACGCAGTGGCACGTAATGATTTTGATTCCAAGGCGTATCGTGAGTATATTGAATTGTGGGTGCATGAAGTCAAAACGCCGTTGGCTGGGTTAAAATTGGCTTTGGAAAATAGTAAAAATAAAGAACTTTTGGTAGAGGCGGATAGAATTGAGCGGTTGGCGGAGCGGGCTTTATATTATGCGCGGAGCGGTAGTGTTGAAGAAGATTATTTAATCCATCGCATCAAATTATCCGACATTGTGAACACGGCATTAAAAAGTAGCGCGCGTTATTTAATCCAGCAAAAAGTCAGTATTGAAATTGGCAATTTGTCCAATACGGCACTCGCCGATCCCAAATGGTTGGTGTTTATTTTGCGACAATTGATTGAAAACTCTGTCAAATATGGCGCGAAAAAATTGGTGTTTAGTAGCCGGCGAAAAAACAAACAAGTTTTGCTCACGTTAAACGACAATGGCGTGGGGATTCCGCCCGAAGATTTGGGGCGAGTTTTTGACAAAGGATTTACTGGAATTAACGGCAGGCGTTTTGGTAAATCAACTGGGCTTGGCTTGTATATGTGCAAAAATCTTTGTCGCAGGTTGGGGCTGAGTCTCAGGTTGTCTTCACAGGTCAATAAAGGTACGACTGTGGAAATTACTTTTCCAATTTCCACAATTACACTTCCAACGCGAACCAAAGAGTGATATTATGTATATGTTATGTATGTGAAAAATAAAAACTTGGCCACGATATTCAGATTGATTCTCGTTGCGGTTTGTTTGTACGGAGTGGTTTTGCTTTTGTCCGTGAGCGGGGGAAATACGTTGGAAACTCTTTCGTTTTACACTTTGCAAAGTAATATTGTGGTGTTGGTCTTTTTTGCATTTTTGCTCATTCGCACTTGGCAACGAAAAAGCGCTCCGCCCGCATCTATCAAGGGCGCGGTGACGGTTTGTATCACTCTCACGTTTTTGGTTTATCATTTTATGTTGCAACCATCTTTTGCGAAAAGCCCCGAACTTCAAGCTTACGTTTTTTCACCATCTAATATTATTGTTCATTACATCGTTCCACTCATGACCATCGCCGATTGGTTGCTGTTTGACAAAAAAGGCAGTCTCAAAAAACTTGACCCTGTGAAATGGTTGCTAATTCCTTTGGCGTATTTGATATTTGCCATGGTTCGCGCTGGGTTTGGCCCCATATCAATCGCAGGAAGTAGGTACCCGTACTTTTTCCTCGACATTGACAAATATGGCGTGGGGCAAGTCGCAATAAATGTGCTAGTGGTGGGTGCTGGTTTCGCTGTTTTGGGGTATGTGATTTATTTTATTGATTTAGCCATGGCGAAAAAACTTACAAAATTGTAAGTCTAATGCAAGAATTAACTATTGTGTGCTTTTAACCGCTTGATTACAATGTGAGACATGAGAAAACTTAAGAAAAATGCATCGCCTATTTTGGAAGTAAAGCGTTTGGAAAAATACTATGGCAACAGAAATAATTTGACTAAGGCTTTGGCGGGCATTAGTTTTGAAGTTCATGCGGGCGAATATGTTGGCGTGATGGGCGCATCTGGTAGCGGTAAAACCACTTTGCTGAATTGTATATCCACGATTGACAACGCTACTTCTGGTCATATTTCGATTGGCGGTAAAGATATTACGAGTCTTAGTCAACGTGATTTAGCAAAGTTTCGGCGTGAACAATTGGGGTTCGTGTTTCAAGATGTTAATTTGTTGGACACGCTCACGTCATACGAAAATATTGCTTTGGCACTCACAATTTTGAAAAAACCAGCTGATGAAATTGATAGCGAAGTGAAAAAAGTGGCAAAATTGCTGGACATTAGTCAAGTACTTGATAGATTTCCTTATCAAATATCGGGCGGGCAAAAGCAACGTGTGGCGAGCGCAAGGGCTATCATCACCAAGCCATTGTTGGTGCTGGCGGACGAACCGACCGGTGCCTTAGATTCCAAATCTGCTCAAACACTTTTGATTAGCTTTCAACAATTAGTGGACAAACACAACACCACGATTTTGATGGTTACGCACGATGCATTTTCCGCCAGTTATTGTAATCGCATTTTATTTATTCGTGACGGTAAACTGTTCACTCAATTAGCGCGTGGCAACGATACGCGCAAACAATTTTTTGAAAAAATCATTGAAGTAGTCAGTTTGCTGGGAGGTAAAATTGACGACATTACTTAAATTATCTTTCAAAAATGTCAGGAAAAGTTTCCGCGATTTCACGGTTTATTTTTTAACTTTGACTTTGGGCGTGAGTATTTTTTATATCTTCAATTCCATTGAAAGCCAACAATCAATTATGGAAATTACTGACAACCAAAATGAGGCGTTGGAATCGCTGAGCCAACTCATGGCTAATTTTTCAATTTTGGTTTCTGTGATTTTGGTGTTTTTGATGATTTATATAAATCGGTATTTGATTAAACGCCGCAAAAAAGAGTTTGGTATTTATATGGTACTCGGCATGGAACGAAGTCGGATTTCACAAATCTTGGTGCTGGAAACTGTCTTCGTTGGGTTGATGGCATTAGTGGCAGGAATTACGCTTGGCGTACTTTTGTCGCAAGGCATGGCGGTAGTCACCGCTAAACTTTTGGGAGCGGGCATCGCCAACTTTCAGTTTATCTTTTCATTGATAGCTTTGGAAGAAACGATTTTCTATTTTGGTTTGACTTTTATTTTGATTATGATTTTCAATGTCGTCATGATGCGGAGCCAAAAACTAATTGATTTGATTTATGCCCCCAGACAGAACGAAAAACTCAAGGTGCCACACCTTAGTTGTTCAGTGTTAATTTTCATAATTTCAATCGGCTGTTTGGCTTTGTCGTATGCCATAGTTCTTAGTGGCGGGATATTGACTATTTCACTAATTTGGCTGTCTGCTTTCTCTGGCATTTTGGGCACATTTTTGTTCTTTTTTTCGCTGTCTGGATTTTTCTTAAAACTAATTCAACAAATGAAATCGATTTATTTCAAAAATATGAACATGTTTATGCTCCGTCAAATAAATAGCAAAATCCACACAACCTATGTTTCCACTACTTTGGTTTGCCTGATGTTGTCCATTTCCATTTGCACGCTGTCTTCTGGCATGGGGCTTGCCAAAGCCGTAACGGCTGATATTGTGCGCAATACGCCGTATGATGCGACTTTCAGTATGAACGCGCATTATAATTATGACGATGATTCGTACAGCAGTTATCCGATTGCGGGAGTAGATTTGATAGAAGAAGCCAAAAGGCAGGGCGTGAACCTCAAAAGTTTCGCAAAAACTTATGTGCCAGTGCGCTATTATGACGGTGGCGTACCGCCGTTTGACATCAAAAATAGTGCCGGCGGCACAATGGGTACTGAACTTTATTATATTAAATTATCTGATTACAACAGAATCTTGCAGGCACAAAATATTGAGCCCGTCACATTGACAGAAAATAGTTATGCGATTGACAGCACTACTGCCAACGACCAGTGGATTAAATTTGCCAGAGATCAAATTTCCGAAAAAACGATTTCTATCGGTGGCGAAGAACTTCACTTGAATCCATCACAAGTTTTTTCGCGTGCGTTGGAAGTTTCGGGAAATTACAGCCTTGACTTGATTATAATTGTGTCAGATGACTTGTTGGCGGGCGCTCCGGCTAAGCGCGATTTGTTGCACATTCAGTACTTGGATAATAAATCTCGCTCCGAAGATTTGGTGGTCAAAAACTTGTCCAATATCAGCACCGAAGGAGTTGACAATAGGTTGGAAACCAAGATTTTGGTGGTTGAAAAAAACAGTTCCACGACCACGACTATTTCTTATTTGGCGGTGTATCTTGGTGTGATTTTCTTAATTGCTTCCGCCACAGTTTTGGCAATCACGCAATTGTCTGAAGCCAGCGACAACGTCAGGCGATATAAATTACTCCACAAAATCGGAGTTGATGAACGCTTGATTAACCGCGCCGGTTTTTCACAAGTCTTGATTTATTTCGGCGTGCCTTTAGTTTTGGCTTTGGCGCATTCAGTCGTTGGTGTAGTTGCAGCGTCCCAATTGATTAACTCTTTTCAGGGCATAGATATTTTGGGCAGCAGTTTGATAACGGCGCTAATCATAGTATCAATTTATGGTGGATATTTCTTGATAACCTATTCGGGTAGCAAAAACGTAATCGTCCGAGAATATTCTCGGCAAGAAAAGGAGGAATAAATGTTAATGACAATAGCAGTAGTCATGTTCTTTGTTGGAGTCGGGTTTTTGGGACTGTCCAGCATCATTTTCATACTACGCGCACTGTCCAACAAACCAGCATGGGAGGGTTTGACCGTGCCGCTACTATTAGTTGGCTTATTGATTTTCATTGCCAGTTTGGTCTTGCTATTTTTCGCTTATGACAAATAGCGCGACTTGGCTATTTTCAAATGCAAAGCCGAGAAAAACATTCTCGGCTTTTGTTTTATTTAACACATGGTCGCCCTATCCGAGGCGGACTCAAAATTATTGAGCCGACTTTTGCGACAAGATTATTATAGCACGAAATCGCAAAATGACTTAGGGGTCAAGGGGCTGAAAACGGCGAAGGCAATCAAGAAAAGCCCCCGTACACTAAATGATACAGAAATCCTAGAAGCAATCACACAATACAATAATGGTACGCTCATTAAGGTAATTTGCAGAGAATACGGCTGCTGTCGAGGTTATTTAGCAAAACTGCTCAAAGCCCATGGGGTAAAAATCGTTCGGCGTTCAAGGTTGCAAAAAGAGAAAGTCCAACGAGTCATACGGCTTCATGCCACAGGACTATCTTCTCGCAGTATTGAAGCACAAATAGGTATTGGATATAAGTCCGTCCAAAGAATCGTTCGAAATGCCGAATAAATAAACCGGACTGGACTTCCCGCCCTTTCCAAGTTATCTTGTCTTGACCCCGACAAAAGCCGCGGGAGAAAAGGAGAAAAAATGGGCAAGAAATACTGCAAGTGAGTAGATGAACAACATATTTATCATCACATAGAGCTAGACATCACAACTACCGTAATAATAGCCATAATTGTGGTAGCAGCATTGGTGAAGGCGGCTAGGTGGATATGGTAGACAGATTATCCGAATTGCAAAACACCACCTAGATTTAGGCGGTGTTTGGGCTACTGCGCCTGCTTTTGCAGGAC
>JAITKW010000046.1 GCA_031278275.1 Candidatus Nomurabacteria bacterium
TTTTTTAACACTCGTTTTGTGGCAAGTTTTTTCGCTGCGTTTTCTGAACTGAGTACAAATTTTTTCATTATTTGGCATTCCTTTCTATCCATTTTATAACATCTGTAGTTGGTTTTCTACATCCTAGTCCACTGATTTAATACCATCGCAACATAAAGTCTATCATTCTTGCCACTTTTTTGATAGTATAGTGGCAATGGGGAAGAACAAAACAAGGTTTGTCTGTCAAAAATGTGGGGCGTTTTATGCCAAATGGTCGGGCAGGTGCGAAAACTGTGGCGAATGGAACACTTTGTTAGAAGAAGTCGTGGAAACCGAGCCCAAAACTACCCTCAAAAAAGCCGAGCAATCCGGCAAAACCCTGTGCACTTTGGCTTTGAATGATATTGTGGTCAAGAAAAAAGGGGAGAGGCTGGCAACTGGTTTTAGCGATTTTGACACCGTACTCGGTGGTGGGATTTTGTCTGGCTCAGTCGCGCTGCTTTCCGGACAACCCGGCATCGGCAAAAGCACCTTGCTTTTGCAAATTGCAGCAAAAATCGCCAAACGATCTCCCGTGTTATACGTTTCTGGCGAAGAATCCGCCGAACAAGTCAAATTGCGTGCCGAAAGGTTGTTCGGCAAAAGCGCGGGCGAACTACATTTCGCCTCTAGCACCTCTGCCAACGACATCGCACAAACGGTCGGTAGTGCGAAATACGCCTTTATCATCGTGGACTCCATCCAAACCCTCAGCCTTGACGAAATCTCTTCCGCACCCGGCACGGTTAGCCAAGTCGCCAACTCCGGCAATGTTTTAATTCGAGTAGCGAAGAAAACCGGCGCGGCGATTATGATTGTGGGGCACGTCACCAAAGATGGAACTTTGGCGGGACCGAAAACTTTGGAGCATATGGTGGACGTGGTGCTACATTTTGAGGGCGACCGTTATGGCGGTTTCAAAACCATTCGCGCTGCCAAAAACCGTTTTGGTGGCACTAACGAAGTAGCAATCTTTGAAATGGCAGAAACGGGTTTAGTGGAAGTTGAAAATCCGTCCGAAGCATTACTGGCCGAACGGCAAAACACGGACGGATCTATTATTTTTTGTCATTTAGACGGCACGCGACCAATTTTGGTGGAAATCCAAGCCTTAGTCAACGCCACATCGTTCGGCTACCCCAAGCGCACCAGCTCCGGCTTTGACTTAAACCGTCTCAACTTGCTCATCGCCGTGCTGGAAAAACGCACCAAGTTAAAACTTGGCGACAAAGACATCTTCATCAACGTAGTCGGCGGATTGAGACTAAGCGATTCCGCCGCCGATCTCGCCGTTTGTATGGCAATGGCATCCGCCGCCGCTGGACGTAAGCTGGACGAAAAAATTGTGGTGTTTGGCGAAATCGGGCTGGGTGGCGAAATCCGCTCTGTGACCGGTGCCGAAAAACGCATTGCTGAGGCCAAAAAAATGGGCTTCACTTGCGCCATCGCCCCCAAAAATTTGAAAGATCCCTTTGTGGTGAAAACTGCGAATTTGCGCGATGCACTCATCAAATATATGCGATAAGATTATGTTATTCATAGGCAAAAAGACCGATAAAGTAAAAATTACAACTAAATCGCTCTTGTTTTTTCAAAACATAAGACTTATTATTAGTATATAAAAATTGTGAGAGAGAGGTTGTATGGATTTTAAGCGAGTTTCATCTATGGGGGGGCGACCGTTACCGTCATCAGGAGTGCACAACGTGCCACAAAAACCTATGACCCTGAACCGCAACTACGTCCAACGTCCAGCTCGCCCGCAAATTGTCCCACGTCAACCAATGCAAGTCGCACCCAAAACCGGCATTATTCAAGCTCAGCCTCAAAGAGTCGTTACGCCAATGTCCACCGCTATTGCGGCGCAAGGGCGAGTCACTAGTACCCCCGCAACCTCGCCCGCTACTCCAGATATGATTATGCCCGCCCACAAATCATCGGTTTATGTCAACGCCGCAGCCAAGATGCAGAAAAAAGCTGCCGAAAAGCGCATGTTGAGCGCCAAGGAAATCAAAGAGCGCAATTTAGCCCAAGTCGTCAGCCAAGTCAGCCCCGCTAGTGCATCCAAAACCAAATTAGTTGACCGCAAAACTTGGTTTACAAAACACCTAGTCAGCTCGTTAGTATTAGGCTTACTATCACTGGCATCGCTGGGATATTTGGTGTATCTCAACCTGCCAGACATCTCCATCAAAGTTTCCGCTTCACAGGTCGGCATTGAAACCGCCTTTCCCAGCTATCGCCCTTCCGGCTACAACCTTGACGGGTTTGTGTCGGTCGTGGACAACAAAGTTTCCATGTCATTCAAAAACAGCTCCGACAGCTACACCATCACCGAAGAACGTAGCACTTGGGACTCCCTCGCATTATTTGACAACTTCGTGGAGAAAGAATGGCCGGACGCAATAGTTTCCAAGGAGCGCGGATTGACTATTTACATCAACGAAAATGACGCAGCGTGGGTCAACGGTGGCGTGTTATACAAAATCGCCGGCAGCACCGAACTTACCAAACAACAAATCCATGATATTGCAATCAGCATGTAACAATTAGCACTTGGCGGACGCACATAAGCGCAACACATCATCTTCCATTTTTTCCTAACTTCAGCTGTGCTAATCATATTAAACACTAGGTACTCCCCGACAAAATCTTCCATTTTTTCCTAACTTCAGTTATACTAATCCCATGAGCAAAATCCGCACTCGTTTCGCACCCAGCCCCACCGGTTATATCCACATCGGCAATGTACGTAGTGCAATTTATCCTTATCTCATCGCCAAGCAAAGTGGTGGCAAGTTTGTTTTGCGGATTGAAGACACCGACCGCAACCGTTATGTGGAAGGTGCGACTGAACTGATTGAGGCGACTTTGAAACGTTTGGGGCTAAATTGGGACGAGGGCGCAGACATCGGCGGAAAATATGCGCCGTATTTTCAAACCGAGCGCAAGGAGATTTATCACAAATGGGCGAAAAGGTTGATTGACAAGGGTTTAGCGTACGCTGACGACACGCCACCCGACCAAATTGAGGCTTATAAAAAAATCGCCCGCGACCAAAAACAGCCGTTTTTATTTCGCGATTTTCGCCCCAAAAACCCGCCCGCATGGCGAGAGGGGATTGCCTTGCGGTTCAAACAAGCCAATCTCAAGCGCTGGCATTGGCATGACGTGGTGATGGGCGATTTGTCGGCAGGCGAGGGGGCTTTGGACGATTTTATCTTGATTAAACAAGACGGATTGCCGACTTATAATTTTGGGCATATCATAGATGACGCTGAAATGAAAATCACGCACATTATCAGAGGCCAGGAATACATTTCCAGCATGCCAAATTACTTATCGTTGTACGAAGCTTTGGAAATAAAATACCCAATTTTCGCACACGTACCCCACATTTTGGGCGCAACCGGCACCAAAAAATTGAGCAAACGTGACGGCGCAAAAAGCGTCACCGAATATTTGGACGAGGGGGTTTTGGAGGAAGCGCTACTGAACTTCTTGGCTTGTTTGGGGTGGAATGACGGCAGCGAAAAAGAAATTTGGACGATGGCGGAATTGGTGAAAGCGTTTTCGTTGGACAAAGTGCAGCGATCAGGCGCTAGATTTGACGAAAATAAACTTTTGTGGTTGAACGGACAATGGTTGCGCAGTTTCACGATTGACGAATTATACCCCCGTTGCCAAGCATTTTTCCCGCCGCCTGCACAAAATTATCCAGAAACTTATCAAAAACAAGTGCTTGGTGTTTTACAAGACCGGCTGAAAGTGCTAAAAGACTTGGAAGTTATGTCCATTTATTTCTTTGAAGAGCCGAAAGCGGACGTTGCTATGATTTTGGGCAATAAGTTTTTGCGAAAATACCAAAAATCTGAGCTGACCGACTGGCTGGAACAAACTTTAACCGTTTTAGAAGCAACTACATGGACTTCCGATGTTTTACAAAAGAAATTGAACCAACTTTTGGAAATAACCAACCGAAAACCCGCCGAACTTTTCAGTCTCATTCGCATCGCCTTGTCGTACGCGCCATTTTCGCCCGCCCTTAACGACACGATGGTAATTCTCGGCGCACAAACGACCAAAACCCGCATCAAAAACGCCATCCAATTATTAAGATAAGTCTTCCGTTTATGCACAGCTTATGCTAAACTAGTCCTATGAAAGTTAGAGGACGCGCCCAGCACCAACCGCCTGCCACCGGAGTTAACCGTTGCCAGCTTTTCAAGTTATGGTGCAAAAAACACAAGAAACCTTTAATTATCATCGGCAGTATCATCTTTGCGGTCGGTATCGCCACTGCTTCCTTTTTCATCTTGGTTGCTATCAACAGCAAGCCGTCCACTGAACCAGCCGCCGAAATCATACCGCCCGAACCGAAACCAGAACCGGAACCCGTGCGTTATTATTCCAAGCTGGGCGGGCAAGAACTGCCCGCTGAACTTCCCGAAAATACCAACGTCACCGCCATCATGATGGAAAACACCCCAATGTCACGCCCCCAATCGGGGCTGAAAGAGGCAGAGGTGGTTTTTGAATCCATCGCCGAATACGAAGTCACCCGCTTTATTGCGCTATACCAAGCCAACAAACCTCAGTTAGTCGGACCCGTGCGCTCGCTCCGCATGCATTACTTGGACTGGGTTGCGGCATTTTCGTCGTCCATCGCTCACATCGGTGGCAGCAAGGCTTCGCTGGATGAAGTGAGAAATGGCAAATATAAGGACATTGACCAATTTTTCAACAGCGCCGCTTATTGGCGCGCGTCCGATCGCAGCGCACCCCATAACGTTTATACTAGTTTCAAAAATCTTGACGAGCTGAACCAGTCAAAGGGCTACCTCACGTCTGATTTTACTGCTTTTTTGCGCAAAGAAGACGGCACCGAAATCGGCAATGTCAAGAAAATTACGGTTGACATTACCACCGATAATTATGATTTAGTTTACAATTACAACGCCAGTAGCAACTCGTGGGACAGAAATTACGGCAATGGTCAACCCCATCTTGACCGTGAGGCGGGGCAGATTTCACCAAAAGTAGTGGTTATTTTGAAAGTCAACGAAAAAACCGTGATGGAGGACGGTCAACGTGAACAAATTACCACCACCGGCGATGGCGAAGCTCTGATTTTCCAAGACGGCAAGATGACGAGTTGCAAGTGGCAAAAGCTCAGCCGCACCGCTCAGATTGAGTTTTATGATTTGGACGGCAGCCAAATATCGCTCAATCGCGGACAAACTTGGATTACCGCCATCCCAAAAACCAAGACGGTGGTTTACGAATAAACTAAAATCTGATAAAATACTTTCGGAATAACCTCACATTCCGCCGCCATCCGCCATCGTTCGCGCCCACTTCCATCAACCAGCGCTGCGGCAAAATGGTTCCGTCGTCTAGTGGTTAGGACGTCTGGTTCTCATCCAGAAAATCGCGGGTTCGA
>JAITKW010000026.1 GCA_031278275.1 Candidatus Nomurabacteria bacterium
CTTCGCTCACGCCATGTTTCCTTTCAATAAACACGGTTTTAATTTTGAAGCTTTTAAGTTTCACATCAGTAACAAAGTTTTCAACTTGTCACCGGCTGATGACCCAATCATATCACAAATGACATTTTTTTACAAACATAAGCGGATTTGGCGGTTGGTTAATGTGCGATACGTCCAAGCGTCCTTTCCGTCACCTTGATAAACTTCTCATTACTCAACACTCTTCGCTCGGGGCAGGTGTCCAAAACTTTTTGCATTGCCTGTTTTTCAGCGTCCGTTACCCACAAATCATATTTGTATTTTACAGTAATTTGCCGTGCCACATATTCGCAACGAAACGGCTTGTTGGCCGGCAACCACGTGGCGGCATCGCCATCAGATTTTTGTTGGTTCGCCGCCCCGTCCACCGCCAACAAATTCAACGGGTCGTTCGCCAGCTGCTTTCTTGTTTCTGGTTCAAAATATTGCGCGCCCTTTTGCCAAGCGTCCGACAGCGCCACTACATGGTCAATTTGCACCGCATTGCTATTCTCGCCCCGCTGAAACTCAATCGTTTCGCCCGTATAAGGGTCAAACAAAACCCCGCTTAATACCAAACAACCATCTAATTTCGTATCCGTCAAATCTCGTTGCAAAATCACGTTGCGCGTGTCACAACCATCAATTTCACCCCAACCACTACCGAACATATCTCTTTCATATCCAGTTTTTGGCGCGCGTCCTTTTGTCGCCAAGCCGTCCAAAATATCCACCGCTTTTGGCAAACTTTCATCGCCAATATCTTGACCGACCACCGCTTTTTCATAACTGTTCGGCGAATAAACCAAAAAGCCAAGCGCGCCAACCAGCACGACTAACAAGGCTAGCAGTCGTCTTTGTTGGCGCTTCGGCAATATCATACTTACAGAATTATAACACGTGTTGTAATATTTCACATTTTAGAAAAGAAAATCAGTTTTTCCGCCCAAACGATTATGCCACAACCGAGGAACTATTTATCCACGACCTCGCCCTCAACCGTTTCCGTCTTGTCGCTTTTGTCGTCTGGCTTCGCATCATCTTTTTGCGCCTTGTCTTGCGCTTGTTGATACATTTTCGCGCCGATTGGCATAATCCGGTCGTTCAAATCTTTCAAAGCCTGTTCCAATTCATCTTTATCGGTGGCTTCAAGATGTTTTTTCGCATCTTCCACCGCCAATTTCACCGACTCTTTGTCCTCGTCAGAAATCTTGTCTTTGAACTCGTCTGGCATCTTTTCCGCTTGGTAAATCGCATTTTCCAAGTGGTTTTTCGCGTCAATCGTTTCACGCTTTTTCTTGTCTTCGTCAGCGTGCGCCTCCGCATCCTTGCGCGCCTTTTCAATGTCGTCTTTACTCATATTGCCAGAGTTTTGAATGGTGATGGACTGCTCTTTGCCAGTGCCCTTATCTTTCGCCGTCACGTTCAAAATGCCATTAGCGTCAAGGTTAAACGACACCTCAATTTGCGGCACGCCACGTGGTGCTGGCGCAATTCCGTCCAAGATAAACCGCCCCAGTGACTTGTTGTCCATCGCCATTTCGCGCTCACCTTGCAAAACGTGGATTTCCACTTGCGGTTGATTGTCCGAGGCCGTTGAAAAAGTTTCAGACTTGGAGGTTGGAATTGTGGTGTTGCGTTCAATCAATTTTGTACAAACGCTCCCCATCGTCTCAATACCCAACGACAAAGGCGTCACGTCCAACAACAAAATGTCTTTCACGTCACCTTGCAACACTCCGCCTTGAATCGCCGCCCCAACCGCCACGACTTCGTCTGGGTTTACGCCTTGCATGGGATCTTTTTCAAACAATTTTTTGACTTTTTCAACCACCGCTGGCATGCGAGTCATGCCACCGACCAACACCACTTCATTGATGTCTTTGGCGCTCAACTTTGCGTCTTTTAGCGCCTTTTTCACCGGCTCGTCCAAGCGATTTAACAAATCCGATGTCAATTCCTCCAATTTCGCACGAGTCAAAGTATGCTCAAAATGTTTTGGACCGTCTGCATCCGCCGTAATAAACGGCAAATTGATGTCGGTGGAAGTCGCCGAAGACAGCTCTTTTTTCGCCTTTTCCGCCTCATCTTTAATCCGTTGCATGGCTGCTGCGTCATTTTTCAAATCAATGCCCGACTCGCTCTTGAAAGTGTCAAGCAAATAATTCACAATCGTATTGTCAAAATCTTCACCGCCAAGGTGGGTGTCGCCATTAGTAGATTTCACTTCAAACACGCCATCACCGAGCTCCAAAATTGAAACGTCAAACGTGCCACCACCAAGGTCAAACACCACAATCTTCTCGTCTTTTTTGCTGTCCAAACCGTACGCCAACGCCGCCGCTGTCGGTTCGTTAATAATCCGCTTGACTTCCAGCCCCGCAATTCGCCCCGCATCTTTGGTGGCTTGGCGTTGAGAATCGTCAAAATACGCCGGCACCGTGATAATCGCTTCCGTTACTTTTTCACCGAGAAACGCTTCCGCATCTGCTTTAATTTTGCCGAGAATCATCGCTGAAATCTCTTCTGGCGTGTATTCTTTGCCGTCCATTTTCACCGCCACGCCACTACCCTTTTTCACGATTTCGTATGGCATAATGTCAATATCGCGTTGCACTTCTTTGTCCGTGAATTTGCGTCCAATCAGCCGCTTGACGCTGTAAATCGTATTTTTCGGGTTTGTCACTCGTTGCCTTTGGGCGATTTTTCCCACCAAACGTTCGCCTTTTTTGGTAACTGCCACCACTGATGGAGTGGTGCGGTCGCCCTCCGCATTAGTGATAACTTCCGGCTTCCCCGCCACCATATAAGCAAAAGCTGAATTAGTAGTGCCCAAGTCAATTCCGATAATTTTTCCCATTTTTACCTTCTTTCTTTAATTATTTATAATTGTATATGTCTAGCACTTTCATGTCAAGACTGCTAGCTAACCTCAATTATAGCAAAATTAGCACTCGTGTCAATAGAGTGCCAGAAAAATGTGCCGTAAAATTATGTTTTTTGATAAAAGACTTGATTTTTATGTTAAGGTATTGTATAATCAGACAAAAGTCCAAAAACTTCGCACCTTGACAACGCAATGTTTGAAAGGTGCCATCTTCAAAGGAGGCTGAAAATGCAAAATGATTTGTACCACGCATTTGATGCGTGGAGCGGGTTTTGGGGTAATTGGAGCCCAAAATTTGCTGCTGTAGTACTCCTGCTGACGTTCTTCGCCGGCATGGTGCTTCAGCAAAAAAGGCGGAAATACGGAAAGGTCGCAATATTCGCAACCCCCCTCGCAGCCATGACGGTAGTGTGGGAAATGGCCATCTGCGAGATGCACACAGGAGTAACCCAACTTTGTCGCAACCTTGGGGCAAGTGAGGTTGGCTCCGTCATTATGGCGGTAGTAATATTCGCCGTGGGTCTAGCCGTGATGTTATTTGTTGACCTCGTAGCTTTGGTGCTTGGCAGCATGGCGATGACGAGGCTCAAAAAGACACAAGCCTTCAAGAAAAAAGCGCCACCTTTGGCGAGCTACTCGAAGGGGATTGTCTATATGGTAGATGAAGACGGAGAGAAAATCATCGAAATGCCGGCTTTGATCGGGAGAACAGCGAATGGAAAACTCGCAGTAGCTCTAACAAGAAAAAGCCTGCGAGTTCTCAACAAATAGCATTGCGAGAAACCCCCTCTTCCATATAGAGGGGTTTCTGCTTTTGTCAAAATATGCTACAATAAAGCCATGTTTGGACTTTTTGCGATTATGTTGCTCGTGGTCTTCTTGGCGTTTTTTTGGCAAGAACGACCGAAAAGCGAGAAAGAAATCAAGGCGCTGATTTTCACGGAGCAGATTGGGAAGCTTTGGGACGTGGCGAAAAAAGCGATGAGCGAGAAGAAGACTTTGCAAGCTGAAAAAGCTTTGCTGACGATTTTACGATTTGATGAAAAAAATGCCACTGCATATAACCGGTTGGGGATTTTGTATGCTAAAGAAAAGCAATATAAAGAAGCGGTGGAGTGTTTTGAAATCGCTCAGTCGCTTGACATGACGGCTAATTCATTGCATAATACAGGGCTGATTTATTTGGAAACTGGCGATTACGAAAAATCGTCCATCGCTTTTCGCCAAGCCATTGAGCTGGAGGCGGAGGTGCCGAGTCGCTATATTGCGCTGGCGAAAGCGGAGGAAAAGATGGGCAAGACGGAAAATGCCATTCAGTCGTTAGAGGTGGCGTACAAGCTAAATAAATCTTTAGCAGTTTTGAAACATATTTTACAACTTTATGAAACGAATGGCAACAAAGAAATGGCGAAAAAAACCAAACTTCGATTGGATCGCTTAATGGAGGTGGAAAATGCCAAAACTGCAGCCGCCAGATTGCCCAAACGCCCCATGCGACCGAAAATTATCAACCGCCGAAAAATGAATTAGGCTAGACATCAAGCGCAATGTGTAATATACTGATTACCAGTGCTGGGATAGCGAAGTGGTCAAACGCATCAGACTGTAAATCTGCCGGCTCACGCCTTCGCAGGTTCGACTCCTGCTCCCAGCACCATTGACCAAACAGCCACCTTAACAACAAAAAAGGTGCAAATATCATCACCGCCTGTCATCTGTTATAAACACTTGTGATGGCATGGTAAGGGTTGATATAGTCTTTTTGGTGTGTTATATTATATTAGTGATGAAAGTAGAATTACAAATATACAACCTAACGAAGCGATACAATAATTTTGTAGCGCTTGATAACGTTTCGTTAAGTGTCAATCAGGGCGATATTTATGGCTTGATTGGTCGCAACGGCGCTGGCAAAACCACTTTTTTCAAATGCGTGATGGGTCTAGCCAAAATCACCGGCGGATCGGTGGAAATTGCTGGTCAAAAACGCCACCTGGACGCTGCTCGCAGGCAAATTGGGTTTATGATTAACCCGTCATTTTTTCCCTATCTCAGTGCCAAGCAAAACCTTGAATATTTAGCCCGTGTCAAGGGCGTGCATGCGGCAGACGAGGTTGACCGATTGCTGAAAATGGTCGGGCTACACGGTGTAAAAAAACCGTTCAAGGCTTTTTCTTTGGGTATGAAACAGCGGCTAGGCATTGCTGGCGCGTTGCTCGGTCAGCCGTCAATTGTGGTGCTAGATGAGCCAATCAACGGTCTTGATCCGGAGGGAATTGCCGACATGCGCCGCGTCATCAAGGACACCAATCAACAACACGGCACGACATTTATTATTTCCTCGCATATTTTGAGCGAGCTTGACTTGGTCGCAACACGGTTCGGCTTTCTTGAGGCGGGCGTGCTGATTAAAGACATTACTCACCGAGATTTGCACGAACATACCAAAAAATCGCTACTTATTGAGGTCAACGACCCCGCCAAAGCCAAACGATTATTGAAAACCAAGCTAAATATTGCCGCCACTAACAGCAACAACCAATTATTTGTGAAATCACACCTTGACGAACCGGATAAGGTGGCTAAAATCTTGGTTGACGGTGGCGTGAAACTGTACAAGTTGCAACACCAAGAAACCACGCTGGAAGGATATTTTATGCAACTGATTGGAGGTCATCATGCTTAATTATTTACACGCTGAGATTTACCGCTTATTTCGCAAAAAGAGTTTGTTCATATTCTCAGGCTTAGCCCTGCTCGCCTATTTGGTGACAATTTTCATACGCTCTGGCAACCTTAATTCTTATTCAATCCTCAAAGACGCTAGCGATTTATTTTCTTTGTTGCCACCGATTGTCGGCGGGGTTTTGTTTGCGGCGATTTACACCGATGATTTAAGTTCCAAAAACTTATCAACTTTGGTGGGTTTTGGGCTAAGCAAGAGCAAAATTGTGGTCGCCAAGTTAATTTTGGCGTTGATGACGCTAGTCCTGATTTTTGGGTTGCTACCATTATTGATGTACTTAATCTACGCCGGTCTGGGCTGGGCTGCATCCGGCAACATGATGGCGAATGTTTATCTGTTGTCCGGCAGGTTTATCTTGCTAGTGATGATTTTTATGGCTTTTGCTGGTGTGGTGGTTTATGGTTTTCAGCGCTCCACCGCCGCTATTGTCGCTTATTTATTATTGTCACTAGGTGCGATTGGGCAGTTGCTGACGCTGATACTTGACAAAATCTTGCCAAATGCCAGCCAATACTTGCCGTCAAATATCATTGGTCAATTGCACCTCAACTTGATGACTGGCGAGGGCGCAATTGTTTGGTTGGGAATGGGTTTGCTCGCCTATGTCGTGATGTCAATTATTGTATCAGTGATGTTATTTAATAAAAAAGAAATGGAGTTTTAATATGAAAAAAGCAGTGATAGTCATCGCCATCTTAGCCGCCGCCGTGACGTTGGGGGTAATTGGCAAGCAATATTACGACAACCGTTACGTTGGCAAAGACTACTACGCAATGGTGCCACTTGACTATGATGTGGCACCAGAGGTTATTTATTCTGACAAAGGCGAAGAACTCGGACAGGGCAAAGAATACGCACTGGTTGTTTATAACAACAAAGGTGAGGCTAAGTCGGTCAAGTGGGTAATTCGCACTGAAGACGGCGGCTTGCCACAACGAGGCAGTTTTTTGTTGGTTAAGGCCAGCGAGCAAATTGTCACTGGTTGGAGCGTAATCAAAGAAGACCAAATCCCGATCGAAGCCCTAAAGAAAATCAAATCAAACAATATGCCGTCTGATACTTAGGGCAAGTTAGTCACAATTAAAATAAGGTTATTGCGGTTGGCGGTCGTGCTTTTTCCTCAAATACAAATAAGTAGCAACGGTAATGATGGTACCAAGCACAAACACGATATAAATAATAATAACGATAAGCCAATTGTTTGATTGACTTTCTTCTGCCTCGGTGGATAATTCTGAAGTTTCGCTGACGTTTGCCGTGTCTTCCAACGTTTCCGTTTCGTCTTCGGGCGCAATAACCGGCCCTTCAACCTCAACGGCAGGAGTTTCTGGCGCGGGCGTTGGCTGGGTGGTCGGTGGGGTTGAGGGAGTTGACGGCGTAGCGGGAGTGGTTGGAGTTGGAGTTGCGGGGGTGGTCGGAGTCGGAGTCGGAGTTGGTGTTGGTGTTGGAGTTGGGGCTTTATAATTGACTGAGCGTGACACGTTAGCAACGGGATAAGCGACCGACTCACCAGAAAGTATGATGTTTGATATTGTGACGGTAAAGTTTTGATTGTTAAGCCCAGAAATAGTAACATTAGCCAATGTTGCGCCAGAAGCCTTGCCGTTAACAGCGACTAGTTGAGGGCTAGTGTCAGAGTAGTGATTGGCGACTCCACTGGCTGGAGATAAAGTAATAGTTCCAGCGGTGGTGGAAATATCCGCCTGTAAGCCATAAACCGTAAGACCAGAAGCCGAAAGCGTGCAAGAAATTGAACTCGTTCCCGTATATTCAGATGGACAAGATAGGCCTACGCTAGCGGCAAGAACATGGTCGGACAAACCGATAGCTACCGCCAATAATAAAACGCCCCAAATAACATACCATGATTTTTTCATTCGCTAATCTCCTTTACTTTTGCTATATGCCGACTAATTTGCACTAAATCGGTAATGTTTGAAGCGCCGTCTTTATTGGTGTCGGAAGCTAGCAGCGAAGCGCCAAAAAGCGAGTTAACGCCCGCCATGTGCCGACTCAGTTGCACCAAATCCGTGATGTTGATTGCGGCATCTTGGTTGAGGTCACCACGCACAATAATGTCATACGAACGATTAACGGCACCGTCAACCGAATAAGAAGTCAACTGCAGACTCGCCCCAGTGGGCAACAGAGGATTATTAGCCAAAGATTGCATCGTGGCAGCCATCGCATATGGCGTACGCCCAGAAGCAAAATCAATATCCGGCGTGGTATTTTTGACTTTATATTCAAACGGGTAATTCAAGCTATCAATAAATGACTTCAATGCGGTGCCGTTTTTGACATAAATATGGTCAGTAGTGGGCATGTTGGGGGCAGGCACCGCCAGCGCCTTGTTCACTTGGATTAACGGTTTTTGCAGAGAATTATAGCCGGAGCGCGCATCAGTAACGGTTTTGCCAGTCGCCGTCAAAAGGTTCGTTAGTTGGTCAACTGTGGCGTTGGGGTATTTGCTCCTTAACACCGCATAAGCACCAGCAACAGTCGGGGCGGCAAAAGACGTGCCACTTATTCCTCCAAATGAGCCGTCACTAGTGGGCAACCACATGTAATGATAAGCATTAGTAAACGCCCCGCCCGGAGCCAAAAAGGTGGTCAATGCGCCATTTTGCGCATAAGACGCAATTTTATCGTCATAAGGATCAGTGGCAGATACGGCAATGGCACCCTCAACGCATGCTGGAAAAGCGATTTTACCCCGATTGGCGCTATCACTACCGTTATTTCCTGTCGCAACTACCGTGGCGATACCTAATTTTTTCAAGCTACTCACAGCATTCTTGACTAAATCATACAATCCGTTGCTTACATCACTTTTACAACTTTCAACGCTGGCAAATGCCCCAAAACCCATAGAAAGGTTCACCACCGCAATCTGATTGTGCGTTTTTGTCAAAGTGACTACATGATCCAGCGCATTCAAAATTGACGAAGTATAAGGTACGGCGCAAGTTGATGTACTGCCACCGCAAGGATTATCCGCGCCGGATATCGTAGTGTCCACTTGCGTTACCACTTTGATTGGTATTACTTTGGCTTGAGGCGCAGCGCCAGAAGTTCGGTAGGTGTTACTGATGTTAGACAGCCCCATCACCGCCGCGCCTGCCGTCATCGTGCCGTGACCACAACCCGCCAAAGTGCATTCCTCCGCCGAACCAACGGATGTGGAAAACGACTTGCCACTTGGACAGAGCGAGTGCCATATAATACCCACTTCACTACCATCAAAACTAAAACAAGCCTCCGCTGCAATTTTGCCGTTAAACACTGCGTGACTGGATAAAATCCCCGTATCAATCACCACAATCTCATAATCATTGCCAGCGTATAAATCCGCACCGTCAGAATAAGCCGGCATGCTGGGTCGTGCGTCCAAATTACCGCCTATTGCCGTAAACGGCGAACGATAAGTGTCAAAAACTTCCAATGGCATGTCATAAAAAACGCCCTCCACGTTGGGGTCGGACTTCAGACTTTCCACGCCCGCCGTATCGGTAGTTATCACCATTACGGGAAAATTATCAAACGTCTGTTCCAATTCAAAATTGGTCGCGCGATTAACTCTTTTTTCCAAATCATCTCGCGCATTATCCAAAACCTCCATTCGCTCGTAGATAGAATCGCGGCTAAATGTTGGCAGCGGTGGCGTTTTGTACACCACCACCACACGCTGGGTTTCCGAAGTGGCGGGCAATATAGCGATGGCTCGCGGATTGGCAAGGTTGGCGAACAAAAGCACGCTCAGTAAAATCATAACACCAAGTACTAGCTTGTTCATGGTTCTATATTATATAGTTATTATGCTCATAAAGAAATACTTTTTTGGCATTTTTTAAGCATGTTTGGCGCGGATTTGTTCACTCGAAAACCCCACGCTTAAACGCCGCCAGCCTTGAACATCATTTTCACTGTGGCATAGTCCCCACCAAAACCAGAACTCACAAAATCGTTGAATACAAAATACGGCACGCTGCCATTAACCACTGCACTGGCTTTTGTGGTGTTTTGTTTTAGCTCCGGCAAAGCTTCGTGATTTTTCATGCACGATTCAAACTTTCCGACATCAAGTGTCGCATATTCAGCCACCGCCCTTGCTGGCTCCACGAAATAATCATCATCAAGTTCCGGTATTTTGGGTGAAGTTTTGCTCACGCCAATCCCTTTGCTGTGATAATCTTCTTGGAGTTTTTTCAACATTTCGTGATAATATTCCCAAAACGTTCCCTGCGTTGCCGCACAATATCCGCCCTCGCCACCACGCTCCGCATTGGGCGAGTGGTCGGAAATAATATCCGTCAACCGATACTCCAAATATACTTTGCCACTCTCAATGTAATCACTTTTGAACTCGCTTTCGTGCTCCGCCCACGCCCTTGAAAAATCATCGCAATAAGGGCAAAAAATATCCGTATAAACGATAAAGTGATTTTCGGCATCTGCTTTGCCCAGCGTCATCGCCTCGTGCCAAGCTTTTTTGCTAAAATCAGCCGGTTTTTTGGGCATGGAAGCATTATAAATAATTAAGCCAACCACCAGCGTACTTAATGTTATAAACAAAATTACCTTAATCTTTTCGCGCATATTTTCTCCTTTCACTAGCGTGAATAACGTAACCATCAAATCCTAATTTTTTCACAGTGAAAAACGACAAAATCAGGGCGGCGAGCGTGAAAACCCAAGAGGTGATGGACGCTATCAAGTGTCCGCTTGAACTGAAAATTGTTCCCAAAATTGGCGCAATCAAAGACACGCCACACCCCGAGCAACCGGTGCCGAGTAACGCCAGCGAGGCACCAACTCCAGCTTCTTCTATCTCCGACAATCTTCGTTTTTTGTCAGCTTTATTTTTTTTCTTCGCTTTTATCATAAATAACAATAAGCTCCAAGCTAGAGCCTGAAATAGGGCAATCACCAAAGTCAAAATACGGCTAAAACTCATGCCGTCAGCGCCAAACATTTGCCCCAAAACCGTCAACATAATGCTGGCTTTTTCCCCAAGCGAAGTGTTGGAGAAAAGCAGCCTTAGTTCCGTTGAGCCATTGTTCAAAAACGACAAAAGCATGCCAAAAAACAAAAACAGCAACACGGATAATGCCACGTAGCGCCAATTTTTCAAGACTTGCAAAACCCCGTCAAATGCCAATTTGCATTCATCAACCCACCTTTCCACTTTACCTCCCCATACTTTCATTTTATATATAATAGCACAAAAATTGGCTAGAGAAACCCCAAAACCCAAAAAACATAACCAAATTAACAATAGAAAACAGCACCCGTCAGTGCTGTACTCTACTGTGGCTCCCCGGGCCAGACTCGAACTGGCAACCTCGAAGTTAACAGCTTCTTGCTCCACCATTGAGCTACCAGGGAATGTCCTCACGTGTGGTGCCCAAACGTTTACGGCGCACCAAGTTATTTGGCGGGTCCGACCGGATTCGAACCGGCGATCTCCTCCGTGACAGGGAGGCGTACTAGGCCAACTATACCACGAACCCTCGCCTAGTAAGCTTACACCACTTTTCAAAAAAATACAACACTGCTATACTATCTGCATGCCGCCTTAGCTCAGTTGGTAGAGTGACGCATTAGTAACGCGTAGGTCGCCAGTTCAATCCTGGCAGGCGGCTCCAAACATTATGACGTTTTTGGTTTTTGTGTTAAAATGAGTTCCAGAATAACTATGAAAGAATTGATATATAATTTCAAAGAGATTTGGCAGGCTGACCGCAGTTTGATTTGGCGGATTATTTTGTTGTTTTTTATTGGCGTTGCCGTATCTGTTGTTGGTTTTGTCATGATTCAGCCCAAGCAACTGCAAATCCTCTCCCACTATACTGATCTTGGCTATGTTAATAATTACAGCGACAGCAAATGGCAATTTCAATACGTTTTTCCAGCGATGGCGCTTTTGATTGGGATTTTACATGGGGTCTTGGTGCCACGCATTTTCATCAAGAGCGGTGGCGCGTTCGCCCGTTGGTTTATTGGCGCAAGCATTGTTTTGTTATTTATATTACTTCTGGTAATGTTGCGCGTGATTGACACCAATAGGATGTTAAGTTGATGTTTGATTTGGAAATGCCAATCGGCAAAAGAAAACCGCTTTATCGCGCCTTTGAAATATTACCAGGATTTATCAGTTACATGGCGGTAATTTTGCTTTTCATTTTGTCTTATATCAACCCAGTTTTGGGCGCGGGATATGTGTTGCTAGTAGTGGTAGTTGTGTTTGTTAAGGCCGTTGGCGTAGCGTTTAGAACATTAAATGGCTACAGCACCATGCGCAAGGCCATAAAAGTTAACTGGCGGCAACGTTTGGCGCATTTGCAAAACCCGCACCGCTATTATGATGAGCTTAAGAGTGAAGAGCATAACAGTTTTAATTACCAAAAACATTTGGAGAACTTGCGGTTTATGTCGGCGGCGGAAATTGGCACTTATCCCAACCCCGATCAAATTATCCATGCGGTGATTGTGGCGATTTTCAACGAAAGTTTGGAGATTTTGCGCCCAACCATCAACGCCATTGAGCGAACCACTTATCCCAATCAACAAATCGTGGTGGTCTTGGCATATGAAGAGAGCGGGGGGACGGCCACTAAAGAAATAGTGGAGATTTTGCAAAAAGAATACAAAGGTGTTTTTTTGGACATGTTCGCCGTTCCTCACCCTGAGGGCATAAAAAACGAAGTGATTGGCAAGGGCGGAAACATCACTTCTGCTGGGCGGTTTTTGGCAAAATATTTTCGCAAGCAAAAAATTCGGTTCAGCAACGTGATTGTTACCACCTTAGATTCCGACAACCGCCCCCACAAAAGCTATTTTGACGCGGTGGCGTATGAATACATTTGTTGCACCGACCGCAAACGCCGCTCATATCAACCAGTTTCCCTGTTCACTAACAATATTTGGGACGCTCCGGCTGCGACCAGAGTGGTGGCGACCGGTAATTCGTTTTGGACGGTGGTGTCTTCTATGCGCCCGCACACTTTGCGCAATTTTGCGTCCCATTCTCAAAGTTTGGACGCACTTTATGAGATGGATTTTTGGAGTACTAGAAGTATCACGGAGGACGGTCATCAATATTGGCGTAGTTATTTTTATTTTGACGGCAATTATTCGGTGTTGCCCATTCATTTACCGATGGGACAGGACGCGGTGTTGTCGTTCACTTTTTGGAAAACTTTGAAAATGCAATTTGTCCAGCTTCGGCGCTGGGCATACGGTGCGTCAGATATTGCGTATGTCGCCACACGACTTTTTTCACGCAAACGCAATGTGCCGTTTTTTGATTGTTTGATGAAGTTTTGGCGGTTGGTTGACAGCCACGTCACTTGGGCGTTCATGGCACCAATCGTGGCGTTCGGCGGTTTTGTGCCAGTAATTTTCAGCCCGCACGCTCGCACCAACATTGCCGCCCAAGAATTGCCCAGCATAGTTTCCAATATCCAAACAGTAGCCATGGTCGGATTATTCATCACAATTATTCTGTCCGTCAGAATGCTACCCAAGCGCCCCAAACGTTACAAAAAAGGCAAAATGGTTTTGATGATAATTCAATGGGCGTTAATGCCGATCACCGCCATCATCTACAACTCCGCTTCCGCTTTTTATGCCCAAACACGACTGATGTTGGGGTTATATATGAATAAATTTGATGCTACGGACAAGGCGACAAAAAAATAAGTTTATGATAAAATTATTAAAGATAGGGAGGTAATATGAGATTATTTTTGGCATCAAGGAACTTCGGTAATCATTTGGAGCAGTTGCACGACATGGTCGGCGTGAATAAAATGGCGCTTTTGATTTTCAACGCTACAGATGAGAAAAACTCTCTTATCAGAATGTGGAAAAAATGGCGCAAAAAATACCAGTTTCAAAATGCCGGTTTTGATGTTTTGGAGTTGGATCTCAGGGTGTTTTTTGGGCGCAGGCACGACCTTGAAATGTACATCAAATCCGTCAGCCCAGGCTTGATTTATGCCTTTGGTGGCAATGTGTTTATTTTGCGCCGTGCTTTTCGCTACAGTAGTTTTGACGAGATTTTGCGCTCTAACCTCGCCTCTGACAACTACGTTTATGGTGGAAGCTCGGCTGGCAGCGTTATTATGTCAAAAGAGTTGAAATATTTTGTCAACAAAGAAGACATGCCGGAAGTGGTGCCAAAACATAAGTACCATGCCGATATTATTTGGGAGGGCATGGGTTTGATTGATGAATATTTATTACCGCACGCCGATTCCAAACAATTTGATGATAGTGCTGGCGAAATTCGGTTGGCGTTTAATCAAGCCAATATTAAACCAATTTCCATGACTGACGATGACGTATTCGTGATTGACGGCGAGAGGAAAGGGTTGCTGTGAACACCGTCATTAACAACCGCATTGCAAATTACGTGGACGTTGGTTCTGGCAAAGTGATTTTGATTTTGCATGGTTGGGGGTCGTCAAATAAAGTTTTTGCCGAAGTGGTTC
>JAITKW010000027.1 GCA_031278275.1 Candidatus Nomurabacteria bacterium
CCATCGGCGAAATTCCCACCGTCGTTGGTCTTAATCGGGATCTGCGAAATGCCAGTAATACCATATTCAATCGGATCTTCAAGCGTGATGATTTTGCGATCGGTCGTATTCAAGGCGCTAATAATACTATAAAGCGTCGTCGACTTACCAGAACCAGTCGGCCCCACCATCAACACCAAACCCCTCGGATGACTAATAATATTGCTAATTTCTTGCTTTTCTTGGTCGCTAAGACCCAGCAGGTCAATATTTAGCAACGATTCATCAAAATTAAATAGCCTCAGCACCGCATCTTGCCCGTGCATCGTTGGAACCGTCTCAACCCTAATATTTAATAGGTGCGTCGCCCCGTCGATGGTGATGTCTTTTTGCATGTGACCCGATTGTGGCTTGTTCGACGCCACCGACACATTAGCCCGTGACGACAACTCACCCATAAAAATACGATAACGATCTTTATGCAGATCCGCCACTTGGTGCAAAATACCGTCGACTCGCATTCTGATCCGAATCGACCCACGTAAATTCTCGATGTGAATATCGCTGGCCTTTAATTTATCAGCCTGATCAACTAGAAAATCAAATACTTTATCGGTTGCCACGGAATTTAGAGTTTGACTAACTGCGGCCAAAGTTTCGCTATCGCCCTCTTTAGAAATTTTAATATCATCGTAAATGATATTCTTGGGCGGATCGTAACGACTCATAAACACCTTAAATGCGCTACTAGAAATCAAGAAAAACTCGATATTTTCGCCGTCCTCGTTGTATCTTTTCCTCATATCGACTATGGCGGACTGCGGCGTTTGGCTCGTCACCAAAAAACGATACGGCTCGTCGCCTATACCGCCTTTTTGTAGCGGCACGATGGTGTTTTTATACATCTCTGGCACTTCTAGCATCCCGCTTACCAGTTCAATCGACTGCTCAAATTCTCTCGTATCTAAATACGGTATGCCCAAAATATGCGATCGCCCCTCGGTGGCCCGCTCGTCTGATTCTCTTCTTTGTCGTTGGATTTCTTCTTCGTTCATCAACTACGATTATAACATGATGTTTATGGTTTTTTCTAGGTTTTTGTTAAATAGTTGGTCTAAATCTAATCCACTCCCATCATAACCTACCCCTTTTTTTAGCGCTCTGGCTGGGTCAAACTAGGTGCCGTCTCTAAAGATAGGTCAATAGCGTTTAGCGTTCCGACCTGGACAAGAGTAAGTAGCTCGTGGTTTTGGTTTCAGCTTAAATGCCATATGAGCTGAGTTGCTTTGGGGTTTGCGGGGAAGTTTGTGGTGCCTTTATTGGTAGAGGATGCAGCGGACGGCTAGTCCGTAGTATTTTGCCGTATCAAACCTTACATTTATACCATATCTACTAAAAGTTATACCGTAACCGTCTGATGCGGAGTAGGCAGTAGCCGACCAATGGAGACCAGCTTCACCCCGACTAGTCATACCAGTGCCTGGTAAAAAGTAACCAGCGTAATAGCCACGCCATGCGCCACTGGAGATCCAATTTTCACCGTGAGCTTGGTCATTGGTAGTGGAAGCCCCGCCATCACCAGCCATCATGCCGTTGAGGTAAGAAAACTCACCGCTACTACCGCCGGTTGGTAAGCGCCAATTGGCTGGGCAAAGCTCGACTCCGGCTTCGGACACATTACCACTACTAGCACTACATTTGGCACTAGCGGTACCGAGTGCTGCGCACCAGTTATATAAATAACCACATTCTGCATAGGTGAGCGTAATAGAAGTACTATAGGCACTGGCGCATCGGGATGAGCTTGTGACGGTTGTACTAGAAGGGTCTACCCATTGTTTAGCGGAGGGGGCGGCTTCTCGACACCAAGCAGTGGCGGATGGTGTGCAATAGGTGCTGGTGGTGCCGGCTCCGCTAGTAAACTCGATTCCAGCACTGTATGTAGTGATTCCACTAGTGGACTCACTATAGGCTAGATTAGTCAACATCCAACATTTGTTATCTGCCATTTTGGCGATGGCGTAATAATGACCGTCTCGCTCATCTTTGACGACAGAAATGACCGGATTGGTGGCGGTGGAAATACTGGCGTTGCTGCACATAGCTAGGGTGACATCTTGGATATTGCTGCCGTCTTGGATAATTTGATTGTTAATGTAGGTATAGGTGATATTGGTGTTACTTTGACCACCGGTAGTTTTTATCTGGACGGCGTAACTGCCGGCGGTGGCTTGGGCGGGGGCGAGGCAAGTTAGACTGGTGGCGCTGATGACGTTGATGTCGGTGCAGTATTGGCCGCCGATGGTGACACCGTGGACGACGAGGCTGGTGCCGTCATCTTTCATGAAGCCGGCGCCGGTGATGGTGACCGTTTGGTGAGCGGTTACATCACTTTGGCTGCTGGGGCTGATGGTGTGGACTTCGGGGATGGGCAGGGGTGGGATTTTGGCGGTGACGGTCAGGCGGAGGGTGCCGATGTAATTGCCAGCACGAATACCGAAGTCGGCCCGAGCAGCGAGTAGAATGTGGATGATGTCACCGTCAGTAGGAGTGGCGATGGTGGTATCACGAATTTTGACGGCACTAGATAGGACGGGAACTCTGGCGTAGGGGGCGTTGAGGAAATCTTGTTTGGCAGTATTGCCGACATTAGCAGCATCAACAGTATAGGCAACATCAAAGGTATTAGCAGGAGTGGAATCACGACTAACTTCGCTTTCTGGCAGGGCAAAGCCCCAAGTATTATTAGCAAGAGTTTGGGGATTATCAAAATCACCAATGGCGGGTGTGATGAAATGACCGGTGGCGCTACCTAAACCAGTTAAACAAGTATCAACGAAAGTTGCGCAAGCAGTGTCGTTATCAGCCGAAAAATGGATAGTGTAACCATCGGAATTATTGGTTTTGACATTAGCGATAAATTGACAGTTGGCCATAAAACCAACCGGCGAAGGCTCCAAGGGAAGTTGGCAGACGTCATTATCCAAAGTAACATCAATACCCTCACCAGCAACGACAGCTAATGTGATACCATGCGATTTAACCTCTTCGTAAGAAGCTGCACCGTCCAGCGACTGCAAAGCGACCCATTGGCAAATCATAAAGTAAAGACCAAGTATAAAGAAGCCAACAGTCAGCACCGAAATCGATAACTTGAGAGGTTTCCCAAGTTTAGAAAATTGGTCAGTGAGGCAAAAACCCATACCGAGCTCCTAGTAATATAATGATGTTACTGCGATTTACCGAGAGAACCGGCGAGTTTTGCGCCCCGCCACCGCGCGCCCGAGAGAACCGGCGACCTTGCGCCCCGCCACTGCGCGCCGAGAGAGAGAGAGAGAGAGAGTTCGCACGGTTCGCGCACCCCGCCTGACAACTCAAGCCAAATCGCCTAACCAACTCCAACCAATTTTGTCCAAATCTCCCTTTCATACGTAACCATTATAGCACTTTTTATGTTAATGTAAACATAGTTTGCTCGGAGTTTCTGCTTAAAAACCTCGCCAGATTTTACGCTCAAGTTTCAGTCTGCGCAAAACTCCGCAACATCTTCGCCACAGTGGATTTCCCTGAGCCAGAGTTTCCCCGCAACAAAATCAATTTCGTGTCGCTACGCCTCATAATAATCAACCTGCATAATCTCAATCATAATAAAATTATACCACGCTCAATACACCACCAAAGCAACAATTGAGTTGGGCCACGCCAAACACAAAACTGCGACAAAGACAACGCCGTTTTCTTGTTATCGTCCGATGAATAATCGGGGGTATTTTTTGTGCAAGATTGGCTAAATGCGCCAAAAAGAATGCCCCCGAAGAGCATTCTTTTTTGTGATTGATAGTTTTGTTTGGCTTAATCTTCTTTTTTTGACAATTTCTTGGTTGCTACGAAAACGCTACCCGCCAAAGCCACAACTGTCAAACTTGGCAAAATGCTAGACATGGCAGAGTTTTGGTCATCGCTACTGAACAAACCACTATCCGGAGCTTCTTTGCCATCGGTTTTTGTGTCTTCCGTCTCTTCTTTTACATACACTACCCAGCCGTTGCCGTTCTCACCCTCAACATAAGTTTTATCAGCAGAAACAATGTTATTAGAATCAAGAGTTATGCCAGTAAAGTAAATGTTAGGATCTTGGTTCGCTGGAATCTTAACTGTGTCAACCTTAAATGAAATATTTTTCAGATATGGCACGATATTTGTCGGGATTGAAGCTTGGTTAGCCAAATCTACGCTATTAGCTTCAATTGAGACTTTTACAGTTCCAGATAGCCCCGTACCTCCCGCTTGCAAGGAAACAGCTTTCTCGGCAATTTTGGCAATTGCAGCAACACCAGCCTCGTTAATGTCACCTGTTTTTACACTAATGGTTTCTACTGGGCTCAGGCTGCCAATGCCACTAATCAGGTTTGCAAGATCCGGGTCATTAAGTTTGGTATCAATATCACCAAGTGCCCAAGTAGCATCCGTGGCGCTAATTACAACATTCTTTGCACCTGCGCAAGTGCCTGCTAATGTAGTGTTACCTAATATCTCAGTAACATCAGCCTTAACTTCAGCCCACGTTGCCACATCAAAGTTAAGAGTGATAGTAGATACGCCATCACAATTAACTACCCCGTTAGTTGAGCCTACCGTAGCGGCAAACACCGGCGTACTCACCAACCCCACACTTAAAGCTGCAGCCACAGCCAAACTTGATACTAATTGTTTTTTCATATCCCTCTCCTTGCGAATATTTTTAATAGTTATATACCTATCATACCCCCCCCCCAGCGGAATTGCAAGCTTTTTTGCAACTTTTGGTCTTGTTTTGAAGTTTTATAGGGGTGTCTGGTTATATGAACCTTAATAATATTTGGCGTTATTTGCAATTTTTTGGCAGAATATTTCAAAAACAATCGTTTTGTGTAGTATTATGCTCTCATGGAACAACCTCAAAAAATCACTGCTATCACCAAACAGGCGCATAACGCAAACCGCGTTAATATTTTTGTGAATGGTCGTTTTGCGCTAGCGCTCGGGCTGACGCAAGTCGTGGACGAAAAACTGAGAGTTGGGTTGGCGCTTGACCAAGCGAGGTTGGCGGAGTTGGAGCAACAAGGCGTTTTTGACAAATATTATCAACGCGCCTTGATATACGCCTTGACAAGACCCCGTTCCGAAAAGGAAATCCGCGATTATTTACGCAAAAAAACCGCGCCCGTGATGAAGCGCATTCAAAATCGTGACGGCGATTATGAAATCGTCACAAAATCTGGCATGAACTCCAAGTTAATTGAGCCCATCATTGAAAAATTAAAAACCAAAAAATACCTTGATGATTATCAATTTGCCAGATTTTGGGCAGAAAACCGCAATCTGAAAAAAGGCATTTCGGTTTATCAATTACGCCAAGAATTGCTGAAAAAAGGCATTTCAAACGCCATAATTGACGACATTTTGACAACTTCAACGCGCACGGACGTAAATGAAATCCGAAAAATCATCGCAAAAAAACGCACCAAATATGATGACCAAAAACTAATCGCCTATCTCGTCCAAAAAGGTTTTGATTACGCTACGGTTCTTGACTCTGTTCGGACTGATTCTGCAAATCCGGATTTTGACCCCTGAACGGATTAACAAAACTGGCAAGGTCGCCGTTATTTCTCAAAGGAATCTTCACCATCTCAGAATCATTTTTGATGACGATTTTATAGTCATCAATTTCCACAATTTGCGAGCGATTGATGGTAAGTTCCGGATTGTTAAATGACTTCATCAGCGGTCTTTGCACAATTATTTGATAAACCATAAAAGATAAACTATCAAAGGAAAAGTCCGTCACCATCCCAATTTTTTTGCCTTTTTCCGTTACCACTTTGTGCTTTAGCAGCTTGAAATTGAGTTTCATAATTTTGCCGATATTTAGCACCGTTTCGGGCGATACTAGTTCGTCAATTGAGTCCACAAAAATGCTTTCTGCGCTGATTTCACGAATATCGTCCGCACGCAAAATATTCCCTTCTCTGCGATCCGCCAAAGATCCGTGTATCTTATATGCTATCACACGCAAAGTTTCCGGATCGATTATCGCCTCTTGAATATATCCAATACGATTGGCGACTTGTACGCTGATGACGGGAAGTCCCAAAAATCTGGAGTTAAGAAATAACATTATGTTTCTCCACTGCAATTTTTTGCAATTCCGCTGCAGGCAAATCCGCCAAAATATATCGCCGAAAGTCGTCCGTCAATTGCACAAAACCAAACTCCCCCGTTATTTTGCCACCAAACAGCACTAATCGCTGGAACATAACCAACTTCAAGCAATGCGCAATCAAAAACGGCTGCACGCCCAGCCCACGCAAATAAGAAATTGCAAAAAACGGGTCGCTGGTCGGAACGCTGGCGACCACTAAAGCTTGATTCATCGCCAGTTCAATGGCGTGGTTCGCCAGTTCTGGTGAGTCAATTTGGCTAATCAAAACCGCATCCGCCCACTGCCGCGAAGCAATCTTGACGGCTTTTTCCGCCAGTTCCGACCAATTTTTGTCAATGACGTATTGGTTAACGCCGTCTAGGCGATACGAGGGGTGATTTTCCACCGAAATCAGATTTTGCCGATGAGCGTCCAGCAACGAAAAAATACTAAACATCGTGGTTGTCCGCCCCTCACCCAACACCAAAATCAGACCTTTTTTCTGGCGGATAACGTTCTTGATTAGTTCTTCACCAGATTCTTTCATGCCAAGCTTGGACAAACTACTGACCACATTTTTGGTGTCAGTAATACGCACAAAAATCTTCTCCCCGTCAATTACTGGCAACCCAAAAACCTTGAACTTCAGACCTTTGTAATTGAACTCGCTGACAGTCGGCACCAACCGTAAGGCATTATTGAAATGCGCGCGCGTTTTTAATTGACTGACAATTGCGTCAATTTTGTCGTTTGCAATATTCAAATATTTCAGAACCGTCCCGCGCCGCACGCGAATACGCTGTTTGCCAAAAGATGGTTCAATGTGAATATCCCGTACGCCATCTTTTTTCAAGCCAAGCACGAACGCCTCAAAGATTTTTTCGTCTGTAATATTCGTTTTAGCGCCAAACATAA
>JAITKW010000033.1 GCA_031278275.1 Candidatus Nomurabacteria bacterium
CGATAAAATGATGACCAAAAAAGTTTATTTTATCCGCAAAGACGCTGATTTGGACACGGTGCTTTCGGCTTTTCAGCGCCATAATTGTTATTTTCTCATCATTATCAACAAGAAACGCGAAACGGTCGGAATTGTCACCATCTCCGACTTATTTGAAAAGTTTTTTGGTCGCAAATTCGTGGACGGTTTTGACAGTGACGACAACGCCATCACCGTGTCCGAACGCCCCAACAATTCCACGAAAAATGGGGAAAATCTGTAAACAAAAAGCACGTAGTAAGGCATTATAAACGAAATAAATCTTGACGATGTTTTAATAATAAATTATAATTAACCTTAAATATGAGTGTTCGCGATAATAATTTTCGGTCGGTCAGGCAGTTTCGGTGAACTGCTTGATGGAGCCGACCGAAAAAGCCGAGTACTAAATAAACTTATTCAAGGAGAAAATATGAGAACGTTAGCTAAAGAACTTGCTAGTAAAATTGATAAAAAAGTGGAAATCAAGGGGTGGCTACACAAAAAACGCTTGCTCGGCGGGCTGAACTTTTTGACCATTCGCGATCGTAGCGGACTAATCCAAGTCCTCGCTGAAGACAAAACCGAAATTGAGAAATTACGTGGCATGCAAATCGGCACCGTTTTGACAATTGCGGGAAAAGTCATAAAAGACGACCGCGCACCGAACGGCGCGGAGCTGCACGATGTCAAAATCACAGTGGAAGTACCCGTAACGGAAGAGCCACCCATCGAAATTGACAAACCCTTAGACCACAAATCGGACAACCTTGACACTTTATTTGACCATCGCGTAGTTGGGTTACGCAATTTACAAGAACAAACCATTTTCAAAGTGCAAGCCGAAGTTTTGAAAAGTTTCCGAACGTATATGAATGAGCATGAGTTTATTGAAATCAACACACCAAAATTATTGGCTGAACCAACAGAGGGCGGCACGGAAGTTTTCAAAATGGATTACTTTGGCAAAGTCGCAACGTTGGCGCAAAGTCCCCAATTTTATAAGCAAATGATGACCGGCGTGTTTGAAAGAGTTTTTGAAATCAATCCCGTGTATCGCGCCGAACCCAGCGCCACTTCACGTCATATGACCGAATATATTTCAATGGACGGCGAAATGAACTTCATCACTTTTGACGACCTTTTGCATTTGATTTCGGGACTTATAAACCGTATTTCTGACGATGTTTTTGCAAAATATGCGGGCGAACTCGCAAAATGGAATGGCACCAAACCCAAACTAACGGCAGAAATCCCGCGCTTGCGCCTTGCCGAAGTTCACGAAAAATACAGCAAAGCCACCGGCGAAAACTCCATCGGCGAAGACGATTTGCGCCCAGACGAAGAACGCTGGGTGAGTGACTTTGCCAAGAAGAACTTGGGGAGCGAAGCCGTGTTTGTCACCGATTGGGCAGCCAGCTCAATGAAGTTTTACCATCGCAAAAAAGCCGACAATCCGGAAGTCGCCGAGCGCGCTGATTTGATTTTTCGTGGCATTGAAATTACCACCATCAGCATGCGCGAACACCGCTACGACATTTTAGTTGAACAATTAAAAGCCATCGCACACGGCGACCCCGACCACGCCGGATTCAAAGCTTATCTCACCGCATTCAAATTCGGCATGCCCCCACACGGCGGGTTCGGCATGGGGCTTGAAAGAGTCACCGAAAAATTAGTCGGACTGAAAAACGTCAAAGAAGCCTCGCTGTTTCCTCGCGATCTCAACCGTTTGGCACCATAATCTTTCCGCCCATGCTTGCACTGTGATTTTCATTGCGCTATCATCGCTACATGAGAGTGTTTTGGAGGTTATCAAGTATCTTTGCAGTTATCAGCTTGATTTTGAGCAGTCTGCCCGTTTTAGCAGTGGAGAATACCGCGCCCGTTCCAGCTCCGCTACTAATCGCCGCCGCCAACTTTGACAACGATGTGGCGAAAAATCCATTGGGGGAATTTGTGGAATTGAAAAATACGACTGACGAGGATTTATCGCTAAAAAATGTTGTGCTCAAATATAACAAAACCATCGATTTGGCTACTTTTCCCGCAAATAGTTTTGTCAAAGCAAATGGCTACATCGTTCTTAAAAACAGCGAGCATTTTTCCAGAAACTTATCTATGACAAATGGGACTTTGACCTTGGAGCTGGACAAAGTGGAAATTGACCAAGTGGAATGGAGCAGTGATATGAAAATGGACGGCACTGGCAAAAATCGCTCCGCCACACTCGTCAAATGCCATGAGGAAATTTGCGAAACAGCTTATTTATTTGAGAAAAATTACGTTTTGCACGAAGACGGTTATTTTGAAGTTGAAATTAAAGATGAAAATGGAGATGGAGATGAAGATGAAATTGAAAATGAAGATGAAATTGAAGATGAAGTCGGAAATGAAGATGAGGGAGATGACGAACTCGTGTTGGAAAATGAGGAAAATAATTTGCCGGAAGTTTTGGAATGTGACGGGCTATTATTAAACGAAATCTATACTTATTTTGAAAATGATGCCAGCGAGCAATTCCTTGAGTTTTACAACTCAACTGAAGATATTATTGAATTGAAAACTTGCCAGATTTGGATAAAATACAGCGGGAAATATCAAAAGTTTGCGCTTGAAGCCGGCGTGGTTGCGCCAGACGATTATTTGGTGTTTTATCCGAGCGCGCATGATTTGAAATTGGCGAAAAATCCATCTGGCACGGAAATAATTTTGTTGCTTGATGATAATTCCGAATATATTTTGGATATGTCTGTGAGTTTGGCGGGGCAAAAGAAAGCTTGGAGTTTCGCATTGATTGATGGCGATTGGACAAAAACCATGCAACGCACGCCGGGGCTGCCAAATGTCGCACAGGTTTGTCCGACTGGAAAAATTATCAATCCGTCTACTGGAAAATGCATTGGCATTATTGAAGATGAACCGTTGCCAGATTGTGGGGCGGGGAAGTTTCGTAATCCTGAGACCAATCGTTGCAAAAGTTACGATGTATTATCAACGGCGTTAACCCCCTGTAATGAGGGTTATTATCGCAACGAACTCACCAACCGTTGCAACAAAATCGCTGTTGCCAAAGAGCTGGAGCCTTGTGAAGAGGGTTATGAACGCAACCCCGAAACCAACCGCTGTCGCAAAATCCGCGAAAATAGTGGCACCGAATATGGCGTGGAACCACTTTCGTATAACGACCGCGCCTCGTTTGTGGCGTGGGGCGCAGCCGGTGGCATGACCGCTATGGGCACCGGCTATACCGTTTTCCAATTTCGCTCCGAATTATGGCGGTTTATCAAAAAACTTTTGCGGATAAAAAAATAAAACGGTCTCGTTGCGCAATTCCCTCTTCATATTAAACGTCCAGCTTTGACAAAACAGCTATTGGTGTGATATATTTGACTTAAAGTAATAAATTAGGAGTTTTATGAGTGAGAAATTAGCTCTCCAGAAGCGTGATGTGTCTGGTAAAAAAGTCAAAGCTTTGCGCCGGCAAGGTTTGGTTACAAGTGTCGTTTACGGCAGGGGGATTACCCCAATTTTGACCCAATCAGAATATAATCCGACCGAAACAGCGGTTACCGTTTCCGGTTACCATTCGCCAATCAACTTGACGATTGACGGCAAGGCACAACTGGCAATGGTGAAAAATGTGGATATTGACCCCGTGCATCGCACAATTTTGAATATTGAGTTTCAAGGCATCTCGGCTGATGAAGTGGTTTGGGCGGAAGCACCAATCACGCTCATTGGGCTGGGCAATTCCGAAGCCGAAAAATTACATTTTTCAATTTTGCAAGTTTTGGAATCCGTGGAAGTCAAAGCGAAACCCGCCGACTTGCCGGAAGCTTTGGAAATTGACATCGTTAATCTCGCAAGTGTCGGCGACAATGTCACACTTGGCGACATCAAATTGCCAAAAGGCGTGGAGTTCGCCGAGAAAGACATTGACCTTGGGCAAGTTGTCGCTAACGTTTACGACCCAATCGCAGAAGCTGAAGCGCAAGCTAAAGCCGATGAAGAAGCCGCCAAAGCCGCCGCCGAAACCGCTCCTGCCACAGAAGAAATTTCAGCTACTGAAGCCCCAGCCACTGAAGAAGCCACCAAAGCCGAGTAATTTTACGCCAACCTTGCGTGTTAAGACCAACTTTTGTATGGCGGAAAAACCTGTTTCTTAGCCCTTTAGCACCTTGTATGGCGGAAAAACCTGTTTCTTAGCCCTTTAGCACCGCTGTATTAGCGACCAATCGCGCCCGAAAAGCATTTTGTGCCGCCTCAAAATTATCATTATGACCGTTCCACGCCGAAAGCGCCGGATCTTGCAAAGCTCGCGCAAACGAAAAAGTCACCGCCCATGGGACCGGACTATGTTTTATCACTGCCGCCAAATTGTCTGTTGCTTGCGTCACAGTTTGCCCGCCCGACAAAAACACCACTCCGCCAGTCTCCACCGGCACATTCGCCCGCAAAACCTCCGCCGTCTTCGCTCCAACTTCCTCCGGCGTGGACTGCACTGCAAACTGCTTGCCCGCCAAAACCATATTCGTTTTCAAAATCGTACCGCCAAGTATCACTGACTTTTCGTGCAACTTCTCAAACAACTTCGCCAAAATCCGCCCCGTCACTTCCGCGCACTTGTCAATTGAATAATCGCCATCATACACCACCTCTGGTTCCACAATTGGCGTAATGCCAACTTTTTGGCAAATAACGGCATATTCCGCCAAAATCTCACAGTTTTCAGAAATAGCAAACTCGCTCGGCAACCCGCCCTTAATCTCAAAAGCCGCCCGCCATTTGGCGAAACGTAGCCCCAGCCCGTGATATTCAATCATTCTGTCGAGCAACCCATTCAAACCGTCCGTCATTTTTTCACCAGCGTGATACGGAATGTCAATCAAACCTTGATCCACCTTGATGCCGGGAATTACGCCACGTGTAGACAAAAACTCCACAAAGTTTTGCCCATTATCCGCATGTTGGCGCACCGTTTCGTCAAACATGATGGCGCCCGAAACGTATTTATTGAGGTCGGGAAGTGAAAGAAAAATGTTGCGATAATCGCGGCGGTTTTTCTCATTATTCTCAATCAGTCGCGCCGCAAACTTTTTTTCAATTGAGCCACCCGACTCGTCTGCCGCCAAAATGCCTTTGCCACGCGCCATCAGCTGCCGTGCCGTTTGCTCCGCCTCAGTTTCAACCTTAGCCGTGCCAGCACTCACCACTTCATATTCCTTGTCACGAGCCATCTCCTCCAACTTCTTTAAGGAATTAACTGTGTGCAATGTGGCATTCTCCACATTATATTTCGCCAATAACAAAGCCTCTGTCAGCGAGCGCCCCAACAAAAGCGCACCAAAAATCGTGCTGGAAATGATTGAACGAACGGTGGACGTTGTTAGCAACTCTTCCTTGTCGTTCAAGTGAAACTTGACGGAAGCCTCTTCGCCACTCAATTTGGCACTAATTTCGTTCTTGCGTACTAAAAACACCTTGTCGCCCAAAAAATCCACCTTGTCGCTAACAAAACTGACAGCCCCGTGCGCAGAAGCCATG
>JAITKW010000003.1 GCA_031278275.1 Candidatus Nomurabacteria bacterium
AAAATCATATTGCTCGTTTCGTTCGCGCTCCGCCTTGACGGAAGGCAGAAAACCGCTTTTTGTGCCAAACATCGGGTCTTTAGTTTCCCATACGCCAAGCCTCGCCGCTTTCATTGCCAGCTCGCCGATTTTTCGGTGTAGGGCGGTATTTTTGGAGCGCGCAATCTCTGCGGCTTCGGTTCGGATTACATCGGCATTTTTTTTGAGAGTTTCTTTGTCCGAAAACATAAAACTCGGATAACTCTCCGCAATTTCAACGGCGGTGAGCTTGGGATGAATGAAATTATCGTGACTTTCCATGATTTTTGCGCTTGCGACTGTAAGTATGATAGCCGAGAACGTTTTGAAATGCAATATGCTAAAAGTGCTTGCCTTGTCGCCCAAAATCCTGTTACAACAAAACATATCGTTTTGCCGACTTCCTTACAAGTTTTCGGATTTTTTCGGTAATTATTTGTCGTGGTTTGGTGGCTGCCACGTTAATATTGTGGAAAACTTTAACATAATCACAAAAAAGTGGCTAAAAAACTTGATTTTTCGTGGGGGGGGGGTATGATAGGTGTATAACTATTAAAAATATTCGCAAGGAGAAGAACATGAAAAAACAATTAGTATCAAGTTTGGCTGTGGCTGCAGCTTTAAGTGTGGGGTTGGCGAGTGCGCCGGTGTTTGCCGCTACGACAACCTCAGATAATGGGGTAGTTAGTTGCGATGATGTTGCTAAGACTATCACTCTTAACTTTAATGCGGAAATAACGTGGGCTAAAGCCAAGGCCGATGCTACTCAGGCAGTAAGTTCGTTCGCAAGCACTTGCGCAGGTGCAGAGAATGTTGTAATTAATGCTGCGGATGCTACTTGGGTACTTGGTGATATTGATACCAAACTTAACGACACAGAGCTTACAAGCTTGATTAGTAGCATTGGCAGCTTAAGCTCAGTAAAAACTATTAATGTAAAAATAACAGATGACATTAATAAAGATGGCGTTGCTGCAATTGCCAAAATTGCCGAGAAAGTTGTTTCTTTGCAAGCGGCAGGTTCGGGGCTATCTGGAACTGTAAAAGTCTCAATTGAGGCTACTAGTGTAGATTTGACTGGGGTGGCTTCAATCCCAGAAGATATTGCACAATATTTGGCAAAGACTTCATTTAAGGTTGGTACAGTCGTAATTCCAGAAGGTCAAGATCCTAACACCTACTTTGCCAATATAACTCTTGATTCTAATAACGTTGTTTCTGCTGATAAAACTTATGTTACGGGTGAGGACGGCAGTTGGGTGGTAGCGGAAAAGACAGAAGAAAACACGGAAACCGACGGCAAAGAAGCTCCGGATAGTGGTTTGTCCAGCAGTGATGACCAAAGCTTTGCAATGTCAAGTGTTTTGCCGAGCTTGGGAGTAGTGGCTTTGGCGGGTAGTGCTCTCGCGGTGACCAAAAAGCTGTCAAGCAAAAGACGCTAAATAAACTAATGTGTCATTAAAAGAATGCTCCTCGGGGGCATTCTTTTTATGCCAATAATAAATCAATTTGGCTAGTTTTATAATTCATCATATCAAAGAGCTCCGCAAAGAGGGGAGCGCGAAAAGATTTGTTGAGATAAGGCAACGTTGTGGAATGTGTGGTAAAATGGGGCTATGAGTATTATTGATGGGTTACGTGACGAGGTCAAATGCTGAAGATTGGGATTGTGGGATTGCCGAATGTGGGGAAGAGCACGCTTTTTAATGCTTTGACGAATGCGGGAGCGCTTGCGGCAAATTATCCGTTTGCCACGATTGAGCCAAACGTGGGGATTGTGCCAGTACCAGATGAGCGACTTGCGGTTTTGGCTGAGATGTACGATACGGAAAAGGTGGTACCAGCGAGTGTGAAGTTTGTGGATATTGCGGGGTTAGTGGCGGGCGCGAGCAAGGGCGAGGGCTTGGGAAATAAGTTTTTGGCGAACATTCGGGAATGTGATGCGATTTGTCATGTGGTGCGGGCGTTTTGGGACGATAAGGTGGTGAGCACGCGGGGAGTGGCTGATCCGAAAGGTGACGTTGAGATTGTCAACACGGAGTTGGAGTTGGCGGATTTGGAAACTAAGGAAAAAATGGCGAGCAAGAAAAATGCGGAGGTTGAAAATGTGCCGTTTTTGATGGAAAAACCGGTGATTTATATGTTTAATGTTGATGAAAAAACTTTGGGTGACGAAACGCGAAAAGCGGAACTGGCAGATTTGGTGGGGTCGGCAAAAGTGATTTTTGTAAATGCAAAACTGGAAGAAGAAATGGCGGGCATGGACGAGGAAGAGAAAAAGGAGTTTTTAGCGTCATTTGGGGTTGAGAGTGGTGGCTTGGAGCAGTTGATAAAGGCGGCGTACGATGTTTTGGGGTTGCAAAGTTTTTTGACGGCGGGGAAAAAGGAAGTGCGGGCATGGACGATACCAAAGGGGGCAACCGCGCCAGAGGCGGCGGGCGTAATTCACACGGATTTTCAAAAAGGATTTATTGTGGCGCAGGTGATGAACTATGATGATTTGGTGAGTTTGGGGTCGGAAAAAGCGGTGAAAGAGGCGGGAAAAATGCGGACAGAGGGGCGAGATTACGTCATGCAGGCTGGCGATGTGGTGGAGTTTCGGTTTAACGTTTGAGTCAAAAAGCCTCTAATATTCGTGTCAAAAAGAATCCGTAGCAAGCTTTCTAATATCTCACTAACAAATTATAAACCAAAAAATCGCACTCCCATAAAACCCCATCATCATGAAATTGGGCGGGTGGGCGAAAATTAAGTCAACTGTGCTACAATAATGGTATGGCAAAGAGATTGGTGGTAATTGACGGGAAGAGCGTGTTTTATCGTGGGTATTATGCTATGCCAAATCTTAGTCTGAAAGATGGCACGCCAACTGGTGGCGTGTATGGCTTTGCGGTAGTGGCGTTGGAAATTATCAACAAATTGAAGCCGGATTTGGTGGCGGTGGCTTGGGACAAACCGAAGACAAACATTCGGCGGCGACTTCAGATTTATCCGGAATATAAGGCAGGGCGAAAGCCGGCGCCACCGGATTTTTATGCGCAGGTGCCGATTTTGCACGAACTTTTGAAGGTGCTGGGTTGGACGCTGTTTGAATGCGATGATTTTGAGGCAGATGATATTATGGGAGCCTTGGCACGGCAGGCAGATGAAAAGGGTTATGAAACGGTTTTGGTTTCTTCGGATTTGGATATGTTGCAAGTGGTAGATGAAAATACGAAATTGTTTGCCTTGAAAACGGGTTTTTCCAATATTGAGGAGTTTGATGTGAAACATTTTGAGGAAAAATACGGTATCAAAAAGGAGCAATTTTTGGATTTGAAAGCTTTGAAAGGTGATTCTTCGGACAATATTCCGGGCGCAAAAGGGATTGGCGAAAAAACGGCGGTGAAATTGCTCCAAGAATACGGCAGTTTGGATGCGATTTTTGAACACGTCAGTGAAATTAAGGGTGCGGTGGGGCAAAAGTTGAAAGATGGTAAGGAGTCGGCGTATATGAGCAAGCGTCTTTCGGAAATTATGTTTGACGCACCAGTGAAACTTGAAGATATTCAAGATACTGCCAACATGAACGGGGAGGTAGTTAAGCAAGAATTGGAGAAACTGGAGTTTTTTAGTTTGGTGCGGAAATATCCGGAGTTTTTGGGGCAAAGTGCGGTTGAGTCGCACAAAAACACCGCAAAAGAGATTGCGGGCGTAAAATATGCGGGGAAAATAGTGGCTGATGGGTTGGTGGTGGCGGGCGTTGTGAAAAAATTATTAGATGAGTTGGACTATGAGGGGGTGAGTTTTTATGACTTGACGCAAGCGGAGTTTTTGTTAAATCCTTTGAAAAAAGTGGATTATGCGGATTTGTCGCTGGGTGAAATTAGTGATATTTTTGACAGGCAGCGAACGGAGTTTGACGAAAAGCCCAGGTTGAAGCGAGTGGCGTTTGAGCTGGATTTTCCGTTGATTCCGGTGCTATATAAGATGGAGCGAAAAGGCATCAAAATTGACGCAAAGCGTTTTTCGGAATTGTCGCAAAACATGACAGCGAAACTGGACGAAACTGGGCGGCAGATTTTTGCGATAACGGGGCATGAGTTCAATTTGAACAGCCCTATGCAACTTTCGGAAGTGTTGTTTGAAGAACTGAAGTTGCCGACAGCTGGGATTAAGAAGAAACAACGGGCTTATTCCACCGGCGTGAGCGAGTTGGAGAAATTGCGGAGTCAACACCCGATTATTCCGTTGGTTGAAAAATATCGTGAAGTATCAAAGCTTTTGAATACATATATTGACGCTTTGCCGAAATTGGCGGACGAGGCGGGGCGAATTCATACGACTTTTACGCAAAATGTGACTTCTACGGGGCGGTTGTCAAGCGTCAATCCAAACTTGCAAAATATTCCGGTGCGAACTGATGCGGGGAAACAAATCCGAAGTTGTTTTGTGGCGGAAGAGGGCGCGGTGTTGGTATCGGCGGATTATTCACAATTTGAGTTGAGGTTGGCGGCAGCGCTGGCGGGTGACGCAAAGTTGATGGAGGATTTCAATTCGGGGATTGACGTGCATACCAAGACGGCAAGCGATGTGTTCAAGGTGCCGATGGATAAAGTGACCAAAGAACAGCGGCGGGTGGCGAAAGTTATCAATTTCGGGGTGCTTTATGGCATGAGCCCAACGGGGCTGGCGGCGGCGACAGACATGGACAGGGCGGAAGCGGCGAAGTTCATTGAGGATTATTTTGAGCTCAGAAAGCCGATTAAAGATTACATGGACGATATTTTGAAAAAAGCAAAGACAGATGGGTTTGTGGAAACGTTTTTTGGGCGTAGGCGACCGACACCGGATCTTAATTCGCAGATTTTTGCAGTGCGAGAGGGCGCAAAACGGGCGACAACTAATATGCCAATTCAGGGGACGGAAGCGGATTTGATGAAACGGGCGATGATAAGGCTGAACACAAAACTCAGCAGTTTAGGCGACATGATTTTGCAGGTGCATGATTCAATTATGGTGGAGTGCGCGAAAGACAAGGCGGCGCTGGTGGCATCGGTCTTGAAAGAAACGATGGAGGGCGTGGCTCCGGAGCTAGCAGTCAAATTGGCCGTAGATGTGCATGTGGGCGAAAATTGGGGAGAAGTGTAATGCCGGAGCTACCGGAAGTTGAAACAATTAGGCGGGGGTTGGAGAAGTTAATAATTGGCAAGGCTGTTGCAAAAATTACAATATTTGAGAAAAAAAGTTTCATTGGTGATAAAAAAATGTTGGGAAATCAAAAAATAACAGCTTTGGCGAGGCGGGGCAAAGCTTTGATTATTGGATTTGGCGGGGGCGTTAATTTATTGGTTCACTTGCGTATGACGGGACAGTTGGTTTATGTGGGGGCGAAGCGGTGGGGCGGCGGACACCCGACTGACGATTTTTTGAACGATTTGCCGAGCAAACATACGCGCGTGATGGTGGAGTTTGATGATGGTTCGCATTTGTATTTCAACGACCAACGCAAGTTTGGGTTTATCAAAGTTTTGCTTGATAAAGAAATTGAAAATGATAGTTTTATTAAGAGGTTGGGCGCAGACGCTTTGGGCGAGGATTTTGGTTGGCAGGATTTGAAACGACAATTAGCGACACATCAAAAATCTAAAATCAAAGCAGCGCTACTAGACCAAACCGTGGTAGCGGGAGTGGGGAATATTTATGCAGATGAAAGTTTGTTTTTTGCCAGCGTTCACCCCGAAAGATTAGCGGGGAGCCTCAGCGATTATGAAATTGAGAAAATCTGGCGCGGGGTTCGCGAAACGATGCGTCAATCAATCAAATCCGGCGGGTCATCGCTCAAAAATTATGTTAAAGCTGACGGGAAAAGGGGCGATTATTTGGATTTGTTCGCCAAAGTTTTTCACAAAGAGGGTTCAAATTGCCCAAGATGTCAAACAAAAATTATCAAAATCAAGGTTTGCGGGCGAGGGACGCACTTGTGCCCAAATTGCCAAAAGTTGGTGATAGACGATAAATCAAGGTCGGGGACTAGGAACGGGGGCGTGTGATGTTAAAAGTTTTTGTGGGAGATGACAGGGTGAGAATTGCCGCCACAATCCAAAAATTGGCGGACGAAAGCGGGGTTATTCCGGAAAAGGTCAATGCGGAAACTTTGCAGCGAAGTGATTTGCCAAATATTTTTTTTGGTTCCACGTTATTTTCGGTCAAAAGGTTGGTGGTAGTCAAGGATTTTTCGGAAAATGCAAAGATATGGAATGCTTTGGTGGATTTTTTGCCAGATGCAGCGAAAAATACCAATATCACGGTGGCGTTGTTTGAAAAAACTTTAGATAAACGGACTTATATATATAAGCAATTGAAAGATTATGCGGAAATATACGAAATGGTTTTGGCTAAGGTTGACGAGAGGGCGGTGTTTAGGGTGTTTGGGCTGGCGCTTTCCGGCGAGCATGAGGCGGCTTTGCAGATTATTGATAGAATTCGGCACCAGAATGAGCCACAAATGTTTTTCGGTTTGTTGGTTAGTCAGGTCGCAAATCTTGCAGCGCTGATTTTTTCCGATAAGCCGAGTGCGATGGTGGCGAAGGATGTGGGCGTGCATGCTTTTGCGCTTGGTCAGTTGGAAAGGTATCGAAAAGAGTTTTCCAAAGCTGAAATGCGAAAAATGTTACAGCAATTTTTGGAAACCGACAAAGCGATGAAGTCGTCACCGCCCGCCGATGTGTGGGTTTTGATTAAAAATCTTATTTTGCAGATTTCTTGGCGATAGGCTTTTTCGCGGTTGCGGGTTTTTTCGCAACAGTTTTGGCTTTTGGAGTTTTCGGCGTGGCTTTTTTGACGGCGGGTTTTTTCGCGACAGTTTTCGGCGTGGCTTTCGGGGCGACAGTTTTCGTAGCGACCAGCTTAACTCCAGCGGCTTTAGCTTTTTTTGCGAGAGCTGATTTGCGGCGACTGGCGGTATTTTTCTTGATGAGTCCTTTTTTTACGGCTTTGTCAATCTCACTTTGAGTTTTGGACATGGATGTGGCGGTGGGTTTTTTGATAAAAGTTTTTAATGCATTTTTGATATTTTTTTTGATAGTTTCGTTTTTGGCACGGCGCTTGATTGAGGCGCGGGCTTGTTTTTTGGCTGATTTAATGATTGGCATTTCTCTTCCTTTGATATTTAGTTTCTATAATTCTATTATATTTAATGACTAAAGTAAAGTACTTGCAATTAAGCATGAAATGTAGTACATTTATAAGTAATCATCATAAAAATAAAAGGAAAAAAAATGGACGAAAAAACAAACAACATGCAGGCACCGGACAGTAATCAAGGAGCTATGCCGACCCAGCCGGTTGCGCTGAGTGCTTCAGAAGCGCCAGTTGCGATGAGCGCTTCGGAAGTGCCAGTTGCGCCTGTGACTGGGGCAGATCAAGTTGCCGCATTAACAACGCCAGACAATCAAGCGCCTCCAAGTCAAACGGCTACACCACCAAACGCTCAGACACCCCCGAGCTCAGCCACAACATCAGACACGACACCCCCGAGTCCAGCTGTGACATCAGACACGACACCCCCGAGCCAAGCAACCACACCGCCACAAGCAAACCCTGTTTTGAACGCAACTTCGCCTTATGCTGAAGCTGCCAGTAGCCCCGAACAAACTCAAGCGCCCGTTTGGCAACCAGGAATTGCGCCGAACCCAGCGCCACAACCAAATCCGACACCAGCCGTGCCGACTACTGGCGGAATCCCCAAGAAAACTATTAAATTGCTGATTATTATAGGTTCAGTTGTGGTTGTGCTTGGCGGGCTACTACTGGCGTTCTTTTTGACTAATGGTTTTGGGTTATTAAGGTCGGAAGAAATGTCTTGTGCAAAGTTTGAGGAACTGGAGGAATGGAGGAGTAAGAATGACGATTATTCGTTTGACCAAAGTGATTTGACGGCGGGCGGGGAAAGACAGGCTAAGGCGGAAAAGTATCTATCTATGTCAAGAGAGGCTGCCAATGCTCATCCGAACGAAAAGCTCAGAAATGCGATGAACACGATATTGGATGCGGCTGTGGAAAATGATTACACAAAAATATTTTCCGTTGTGATGGACGCTGAAGTAATGGAAGGCATGGATGCATTTTCCGAAAAGTGTGATGTTCTCGACATTGGGATTTGACGTGACGCATAGTTTTTCGCACAGATTTTGATGGGGCTGGTTAAGTCATCGGCGTCCGGCGCCGCCGCTTGAATTGCCGCTGGTAATGTCCGAATAAACGCCACCGGCGCTCAAACTTCGGACTTGACCGCCGGTGATAGAAATGGTGCCATCAGCATCAAGTGGTTGATAATCTCGGGCGTTTGACGGTGTTTTGATGACGAT
>JAITKW010000001.1 GCA_031278275.1 Candidatus Nomurabacteria bacterium
GAAGCGGTGACGTAATTCCTCCAGACACCCCGCTTAAGTTTGTGGTAATGGCTGTGCCGTACGTCCCCAGACCAGAGGTGGAATATTCAGACGAACTGCTTGATTTGTACGAAGAAATCTACGGTCAGGCTGAATAATTCTTTAGCAAGAGCTAGCGCCAAATAAGCCGCCATTCATGTGGTGGCTTATTTTGTCCAAAAATAATAAGCTTAAGTATTGACTTTCTTTAGCCTTTTATGCATAATGAAAGAGTGTAAGCGTTATAAAATAAAAAGGAAAGTGAATGACGTTAGTAGAACAAATAATTATGGTAATTTTGGCAGTTACTTTGGCATTGTTTTTGATTTTGGCGATTATTTTGGTCGTCAAGCTGATTAAAGTGGCAAATAATGTGCGCGATATTACGGAATCTACTAAGAAAATCGCCCAAAATGTCGAGGAAACCACTAGCCATTTGAAAAAAATCACTTCCCCGATTGCGATTATCAACGCTATTAAAGGTTTAGTGGATAATATTAAAAATAGAGCCAATAAAAAGGAGGAATATGGCGAACAAAAATAAAGCTGAGAAGAAAAAAGGTAGTAAGTTCGGTGAGGGCTTGGCGATTGGTGCGGCGATTGGTGCCGTAGGTGGTGCAATTGCGGGTATTTTAACAGCGCCAAAAAGTGGCAAAGAAACGCGCGCAGACATCAAAAGAGAAGCGAAAAAACTTGAGGGCAAGGCAGAGGCTGAAATCAAAAAAATTAAAGGTAAGTTGTCCAAGAAAAAGAAAACTGGCAAAAAATAATTTACGATGAATGCGCGGAAAATACGCAAAAAGAATATTGATAATGATAGTCGTCAATCGGCGGCGGAAGGGCGTGTTTTAGAAGATTTGTTTTATGACATGTATCGCCATCGGGCGAGGGTTTATCGTGTCAATTTCTTCAGAGGTTTGTGTTTTGGTTTGGGTAGCGTACTCGGAGGCACGGTGGTGCTGGCGATTGTCGCTTGGGTATTATCATGGTTAATCGGCATACCTGGTCTGGGGCGGTTCATTAGCGAAATCATTGACCAATTGAATGTCAAGTAGTTATTCTGTGGCTTCGTCCAAAGCGGACATCAATGAATCCTCAGCACCTTTTGAAGTCTTTCTTTTTGGGGCTTTTTGCGCCAGTTCAATATCCAACTCGTAGCCAGTGAGTTGCGATGCCAAACGCACGTTTTGTCCAACTTTGCCAATAGCGATTGATTGTTGACCCTCAGTAACAAACACTTTGGCGCGTCTGTTTTTTTCGTCAAGTTCCACTTTTTGAATCTCTGCCGGACTGAGCGCCTCACGGATAAACTCACTCATATTGTCGCTCCACGACACGATGTCAATTTTTTCCCTTTCGCCAATTTCCGCCATCACCGCCTGCACCCTCACGCCACGACCTCCAACGAAAGTTCCGACCGGATCAACACCCGGCACGTTGGACATCACTGCAATTTTGGTGCGGCGACCAGCTTCGCGAGCGATGCCCTTGATTTCCACTGCGCCAGTTTCAATCTCAGGCACTTCTTGGCGAAACAGCCACTCAATAAACTCACCACCACCGCGCGACACCACCAAGTCAGCTTTCGCCTCGTCACGCTCAATTCCTTTCACAAACACCTTAATCCGCGAACCAACCTTATAAAATTCGCCCATAATTTGTTCTTTTTGTGGCATGATAGCAACCACCTTGCCCAGATCAACTTTCACAATTTTCGGTTCAACTCGCGCCACAGTCCCAGTAATTACCGTACCAATTTTATCTTCAAAAAGCACAAACACCGCCTCGCGCTCTGCTTCGCGCAACTTTTGCATCATTACTTGTTTAGCAGTTTGGCTAGCCACACGACCCAAAGTGGTCACAACAAAACCCTCTTCAACAATATCGCCGACCTTGGCGGTTTCTTTGAGCTTTTTAGCTTCACTCTCAGGGATTTCAGTTGCTGGATTATACGCCAACCCCTCTTCAATCACTTCTCTCATCACATAAACGGTGGCTTCTCCGGTGTTCAAGTTCAAAATCGCTCGCACGTTTTGATCCCTTTCGCCGTTGTCCCGCCGCCATGCCGCTGCAATTGCTTGTTCAATAATGTCAATTACCACTTCTTCTGTCAAGTTTTTTTCCTCTGCGACCGCTTTTGCTAAATCCCCCATTTGTTTCAAATCTAATACGTCCATGTTGTCCTTTCAATTAAAAATCCGCCCTTTTTCAGGTCGGCATGTTAAGTATCGCTTGTCATTATAGCACGACCAAAAAATCCACGCAACTTTTTTATGAAACTTTTACGCTAAAACCCGCCAAAAGGCGGGTTTTATTTGGAGGTTTTGGATTTGTTCCACCGGTTAATATCTACTATGACGGACATTACGGACAGCACCGCGCTTGCCACCACCATTCCGAAGACAATCCTCGAAATTAACGGCGAATTAACATTGACCCATAAAGCCAATGCTATGGTCGTCATACAGAGTGTGATGACCACGGTGCGGGCTTTATCCACAATGCCTGCTGCCATATCGCCATGCGTTAAAGCCCACCACGTGACGAAGCAAACATCGCGCGCAATGATTAGCGCAATCATAGCAAGACAGCCACTAGGCATAGACGCAAACAAACCAGCATTAAATCCGGCAATCACCAGCCCCACGCTTGACAAATATTGGATAAACTTGTCGCCCAGCGGGTCAAACGTCCTGCCAATTCTGGTAATTTCACCCCGCCGGCGCGCCACTATGCCATCTATTTTATCAGTAGCGATAGCAACGATTAAAAGAATCGTAGCGACATAACTACTGATTACCCCTAACGGCTGGCTGACATATAGGCGTGGCACTATCGTAGCCATCGCCAACCTGCTAATTGACAGCCAATTAGCCACGCCGATTTTATGTTTTAACGGCAGCAACCAGCTGGGGTTGACCCTCGCCACGCTCAATATGACAATCTGAAATCCGCTAGTAACGCTCATGAACGTTGCCAAACTGGACAAAACGAAAATCAAAACAGCTGACGAATCCGGCACGAGAGCAGTTAAAATCAAACCGCCCTGAAGAATGCTTTTTATCTTGTCGGGCAAGCATTCAATTTTTGGCTCTTTTAGCCCAAGTTTACGCCTAATGATAGCCACTATGATGCTACGGGCAGCCATCACAGTCACAAAGTACCAATCGACCCGCCCCGCCAAGCTCATTGCAACTAATGCAAGCTCTATCACGACATTGATGCCGCTCCAATAGTCAGCTTTTCGTTTCATTCGTGCACCTCCCAAAAAAATAAAGACCATTTGCCCAAAACTGCCCTTAGTATATCAAAAGGTCACCAATAAACAAACCACTACCGCCAACGCTTAAGCCCAAGCAATTATTTTCTTTTTCTCCGAAACCGTGCAAATAGACCTTTTTTGCTCACTTCTGCCTTGAACTTGCGGATTTGAATCACAAACTTGGCCTCAATAATATCAATTCCCGCCAACACATTGCCCGCCTCGTCTTTGGCGTTGATAATCTTGCCATGCGCATTCAATTCTGCGTCCAGCTCGTATTTATTACCGTGCGAACGATTGACCTGCTTAATCACAATTTTCAAAATTGTGTCACGGCGATGGGTGCGTGGCAAAAACTTGTCCAAACGCCCCAATCTTTTGTCAATATATCTGCTAACTGTTTCGTCAATGTCATATTTGACACCGGTTTTTTCAATATTCGTAATCATATATGACATTATACCACAAATTATTGTTCAATGTTCTTCATTGTGAGGCTAAGTTTGCCTTTTTCGTCAATCGCATCTAGCCGTACTTTCACCATCTGCCCCATTTTCAGCTTGTCCTCAACCTTAGCCACACGCTCTTTAGCGATTTGCGAAATATGCAACATTCCGTCAATTCCAGGCATAATATTGATAAACGCTCCAAAATCCTTAATCCCCACCACTTTACCGGTGTAAATCTTGCCAATTTCCGGCTCCTCAACCAAACTTTTCACCCACTGCAAAGCCTTTTCAATGGATTTTTCATCGGAGCTGGCGATTGTCACCAACCCGTCTTCTTTGATGTCAATTTCCACACCAGTTTCTTCCGTGATTTTCTTGATGACTTCGCCACCCTTGCCAATCACAGCACCGATTTTGTCCGGATTGATTTTCAACTTCTCAATGTGTGGCGCATAAGGGCTTAGATCATCTCGTGGCTCCGGAATTACCGATAAAATATGTTCCAAAATAAACTTACGTCCCGCTTTGCTTTGCTCAATCGCTTTTTTCAATACTTCAACCGGCAACCCATGCACTTTCATGTCCATCTGCAACGCCGTTACGCCATCGCTAGTACCGGTAATCTTGAAATCCATGTCGCCCGCGAAATCTTCCGCATCTGCAATGTCGCTCAAAACATAAGGAGTGTCGCCGTCCATCATTAGTCCCATCGCAATTCCCGACACCGGTCGTTTCAGAGGTACGCCTGCGTCCATCAGCGCCATACAAGAATAGCAAGTCGCCGCCATGGAAGTTGAGCCATTTTGCGACATAATTTCCGTCACGCTACGGATAGCATACGGAAAGTCCTCTTCGTCCGGCAAGACTGCGGATAAAGCCCGTTCCGCCAAATAGCCATGTCCAATTTCACGCCTGCCTGGACTACCTAAACGCCCACACTCGCCCACCGTCCAACTGGGCGCATTATAATGGTGCATATAACGCCGCTCGCCGTCCGTCACCTCCATCGTGTCCACCACTTGCGCATAAGACAGTGGGGCCAAAGTCACAATATTCATCGCCTGCGTCACGCCTCTAGTAAACAGAGACGACCCATGCACACGTGGCAAAATCCCGACTTGCGAAGATAGCGGTCGGATTTCTGTCAATTTGCGCCTGTCCGGTCGCATACCATCACGCACGATACCGTCACGCACATCTTTGTGAATTGCGAGGGTCAAAGCTTCATCGTATTCTACTCTGACCTCTGAATATTTCTCCTCGCCAATTTCCGTTTCAAAATCTTTATGCATTTGCTCCCTCAAAACGCCAATTGTCTCGTTGCGTTCCGGATATGGCAAACGCAAATCTTCGCCCAATTTCCCCTTTGTCCAAGCATCAACTTTCGTCTGTATCTCCTCATTTGGCAAAATCAACTCATATTGCTGTTGCTCTGGTTTCACCAGTTCTCGTAATTCATCTTGTAATTCAATTGCGGGCTGAAAGTTTTGATACGCCCATTCCAACCCCGCCACAATCACTTCTTCTGGTACCTCTTTCGCGCCCGCTTCCACCATCGTGATACCGGTTTTCTTGCCCGCCACCACCAAATCCAAATCCGAAACTTTGCGCTCCTCTGCAGTCAAAAACGCCTTGAACTCGCCGTTAACCCTGCCAATTCGCAATCCCGCTATCGGTCCATCAAACGGCACGCCCGCCAGCGACAAAGCCGCTGATGTCGCAATCATCGCAATCATATCTGGACGAAAGTTTGGATCCATTGACAAGACAGTTGCAATAACTTGCACTTCTTGGCGATAGCCTTTCGGGAATAGCGGCCGAATTGGTCGATCAATCAACCGCCCGATTAACACCGCTTCATCGCTCGGCCTACCCTCACGCTTGATGAATCTTGAGCCCGAAATCTTGCCAGAAGCATAAAACTTTTCTTCGTAATCCACCGACAAGGGGAAATAATCCAACAAAACTGGCTTATTGCCCACTTGCACCGTTCCCAATACTACCGTATCGCCGTAACTCGCCAGTACCGAAGCTGTTGAACGAAACCCAATACGGTTAACCTCCAACGTCAACTTCTGCCCCAAGAAATCCCGCTCCACTTTTATAATTTTTTTACCACTCGGATTGATAATATCCATTTTTTCCTTTCTCAAAGAAAAATAACAGGTAGCACGTGCCATTTCAGCCCCACTTACCGCCACAGCCCGCCGTATCTATCATTTTTCTCTGACTTTTAATCGTATGTGTCAATTATATCACAATTTTTTCAAAAATGGTTTTTATTAGCGGCAGACGCAACAAATCTTTGGGCAAGGATTTGATGGCGGTCAGCCCCTCAGTGGTTTCGGTTGGCAAATGGCTGGGATTTTGCGCCAGCTTCATACCAAACTGGTAATTTCGGCTTTTTGGGGAGCCACAAGTCAAAATCAAATCGCCAATTCCACACGCCAAGTCAGCGGTTTCAGCTTGCCCGCCGAGTTCTGCGATGATTTTTTTCATTTCCGAAAGCGCCGTTTTGACGTATTCCATAAACTCTTGGCTGTTGGGTCTTAAGTTTCTAAAACCAGCTTCAATGGCGTAAATATTTTTCAAAGTTCCGCAAGCCATCACACCTCTGATGTCGTCAGTTAATTCAATTTCCAGCCAATCCGTTTGCAACAACTTTTGGCTCAACTGGTTGGTCGCCGTCAGGGTGGTCGATTTTTGTTGTCTTAATTCTTGAGCAAACGCTGGGCCAGAAAGTGCCGAAAATCGCCCGAAACTCTCAAAAATATCTGGCAAAAGCAGGCCTTTAGTCGCCAAAATGAACGGCAAATGGCGAAATCTGGTCGGGAAGTTTAATGCAAAATCCGACACAAACTCGCTCGGAATGGCAAGCACCACCGCTTCTGCGTCACTTAAGACCGTTTCAATCGCCCCGCCGTCAACCTTGTCAAAAAATCGCACAGTGTTTTGGTTTTTTTCAATAATTTCGCCCAACGCCGAGCCGTAAACCCCGCGACCAATAATCGCAACAACCATTATAGCTCCAACTGCGAACTACAATTATTGCTGGCGGTGGCTGCAGTCTGTGCGCTGATTTGGTAAGTGTCGTCCATCAAATTGGACTTGCCGACAGTTGCGGCTAATGTGTCCCAAGCGCAATCACAATAAGCTTTAGCGTTGACGTTGCGGTTAATCGTGGTATTATTCATCATGACTGAGGCCTGCGCCAAACAGCTTGACATATAATTAGCCTTTGCTTGTTGCAACTTTTCGTCTTCTTCGTTGCCCTTAATAACCATCGCTACTGGCACTATAATCGCTGTAAGCACCAACAATAAAGCGATTACCATCACGCCAATTTTCACTATTTTATTATGGTTTTTCGCCGTATTCGGAGGCGGAAACGCGCCCGGATTATTTGGAGTTATTGGTGCCGCCCATCGGCTGGGCGACATGCCCGCTTCTTGGTTTGGCATTCCAGTTGGCGGATTATTAGTATCGTCTTGCATTTTGATGATTATCCTTATGTTATTTATTTTAAGTATATCACTTATTTATGTTAGTTAACAACATCTGAATACGTAATATCCCGACATATAGGTTGGTTGCGGGGCGGCAAGCGGGCCTGCTTTTATCCTTTATATTTCGCAAATAAGTTTTTCAGTTGTCCGTCCAATCCGTGAATGTAACGCTCGGTGGTTTGGGCGTTAGAATGCCCCAACATTTGTTGCATCTCAAGCAGACTTGCGCCTTTTTTCTGAATGTCGGTGCCGAAAGAGTGCCGGAGCGCATGCGGATAAAAATCCATCAAACCCACCGCATAAAATGGCTTACGCATTTTAATTCTCAGCTCGTCAACGCTGTATTTACGACCTTGACGATTGACCCAAAGTGCGTCTTTGATATTATTGTCTTTAATCCACCCCTGTAATTTGTGGTATGTTTCACGATTTAGATAAGCCTCTCTCAACTTGAGCCCCTTGCCCACAAGCTTGATTTGCCGACCAGATAAATTATCCAGCCGCATATTGCGCAACTCGGAAATCCGAAGCCCCGCATCAAAACAAATCTTAATCAGTAGCCAAGAAAGCTTATCGGCATATTCCAGCGCTTTTTCAATTTGGCTAGCGCTATAAAACACTCGCCGTGCCGGCTCTTCCTTGAGTTTAGTAATCAAAGGCAATTTTATCGGCATATTTAGTCCCATTTCGCGATGGTAACGCAACATTGACATGACGTGCGCAATGCGCGTGTTGATAGTGCGCGATGACACGCCCTTTTCGGTCTGATATTTAACCCAACGATTAAAAGCGGTATTGTCCAAATCTTCAATATCATGGCATTTAGAACCGATTACAAAGTGAGCATAAGTGTGTCGCTTGCTACTAATAGTCATCTCACTCATACGGCGTGTGTACGTGCAATAATCCATATACTCATCAATCTGAGCATCAATTGGTTTTTTGGCTTTATTCATGGCAATTTTCTTTTGATGGGGTGAGTGACGAGACTTGAACTCGCGACCTCCTGGACCACAATCAGGAGCTCTGACCAACTGAGCTACACTCACCATAAACTAAAAGCGTGGCTTTTGATATCATATCATAAAAGTTTGTTTTTGTCCCTATTTTAAGCGCTGTTTGTTTTTGTCCCTATTTCAAGCGTTGATTACGGTTTCAATGTCTGCCCCAAGTTCATTCAGTCGTTTCGTGAAATCGGCATAACCGCGATTGATGGCATAAATATTGCGCAAAATGGACTTTCCAGATGTCGCGAGCATTGCTAGCATAATCACCATCGCGGGGCGCAACGCCGGCGGGGTCATCATATCCGCACTGCGCCAATTGGTCGGGCCGTCCACAAACACGCGATGCGCGTCCAGCAACTGAACTTTTGCGTTCAACCTAGACAATTCCGTGAAATAAATTGAACGATTTTCAAACACCCAATCATGGATCAAAGTGCGCCCCTCCGCCACCGCCGCAATCACCACAAAAAACGGCAGATTGTCAACGTTCAGACCAGGATACGGCATGGGGTGTATCTTGTCAATCGGCGCAAACAACGTGGATTTGTGAATGGTCAAATCCACCAATTTGGTCTTGCCGTTATTTGATAAATATTCGGTTGACAGTGAATAACTGAGGTTCATATTTTTCAAAAGTTCTAGTTCAATCGCCAAAAACTCTATTGGCGCGCGCTTGATGGTAATTTCAGATTTTGTCACAATCCCCGCCGTCAAAAAACTCATTGCTTCAATCGGATCCTCGCTCGGACAATATTCAATCCATTTGTTAATTTTCGGCTTGCCGTGCACCACCAAAGTCGTTGTGCCAACCCCGTCAATTCGTATCCCCAAACTTTGAAGATAAAAACAAACGTCTTGCACCATATAATTAGAGCTAGCATTGATGATGGTGGTTTTGCCACCCCAAAGGCTGGCGGCGATAATGGTGTTTTCGGTCGCCGTATCGCCACGCTCAATCAACACAATCCTCTTGTCGCCTTTTTCCGCCTTTTCAACGGTGGCGGAGTAAAACCCATCTTCACACCTAGCGTCAAGATGCAGCCCGAACGTTTGCAAAGCTTGGAGGTGCGGCTCAACCGTTCGTTCACCGAGCGAACAGCCACCAGCAAAAGGTAATTTGAACTTG
>JAITKW010000037.1 GCA_031278275.1 Candidatus Nomurabacteria bacterium
TAAAGACTGGGGATACAATTATGATTAATTTTCAGGATAATATTACTATCGGGCTAATTAGTTGTTATTTTATTCCTCCAGTTTATTCCACTCCCCCCACCCCGATTGTGGTGGAGGGCTCTGATTATTCAACCAGCGAACAGCAAATCATGGTCAATGACGGCGGCGAGCAACGAGCTAAAAAGTGGATTGACGGCAAGCCGATTTATCAGCGAGTGTTTAGTGGAAATATTGTTGCAGAGGCTAATACCCACACCGTCTGGTCATTAGACCTTAGTATGAATATTAGTGAAATCATAGACTCTGGCGGATGGTGGCAGATTGGTGGCACAAACACGATTAAATATAAACCCGTGACTGTCAGAGATGACGTAATATTTACCGTACATGTACACAATAACAATATTTATACTGAAAGCGAATCACCCGAAGCACGTGTTGGTACCACTAATAATGCTTACAAAATTTGGGTGGAATATACCAAGGTGGTGGATTAAAACCTATCGTTCAATTATCTTCCCATTCATCAACTTGCTCATAAACAATTTGCGGCTCTTCGGATTTTTCTCCTATCAAATCACTCAAAAATCGTGACGGTTCTTGCGCGGAGCGCTGCCCGAACGTAAACCGCTGTTTGGCATAAGTCAAAAACAATTTCTTCATCGCTCGCGTCATACCCACATAAGCCAACCTGCGCTCCTCTTCAACATCGTCATCGTTTTTTTCGCTAAACATGGGGACGTGCGGCAACAACCCCTCCTCCATGCCCACCAAAAACACTACTGGAAACTCCAAGCCTTTAGCGGAATGCAAAGTCATCATGCTGACTTTTTCATTCTCACTTTTCTCATCTGCCATACTCATTAAAGTCGCACTTTCAACAAACTCTTCAAGAGAATTATATCGTGCGGCATCTGTGACCAAAGCTCCCAGATTTTCAAGTTTTTCTTCGGCTTGCAACGAGTTGTCATTCAAATATTCCTTGTAATTGATTTCGGCGAGCAGTCGCTCAATGATTTCGGCTGGTGGCACATTTTCGGCAACTGCTTTTTGCAAATCGGAAAATATTTTACCCAATTTTCTCAACGACACTTGCGCCCGAGCAGTCAAATTATCAGCTTTAGACAACGATTGAATAATTGTTTCTTTGGTGTCGCGCTCGCCAATAAACTTTTCCACACTCACCGTGCCCAACCCCCGCGCCGGCACATTCACAATCCGCACAAAACTCACAATATCATTTGGCGCAACTAGCAATTTCAAATACGCCATAATATCCCTGATTTCCTTACGATCATAAAATCTCAAACCACCAATGATTTTGTACTGAATGCCGTGTGCGGGAAACACCCGCTCAAACGCATAACTTTGGGCGTTAGTACGATACAACACGGCAATTTCCGATGGCTTCCTGCCCAAATCCTTAATCATGCGCGCCACGTAATTTGCCTCTTCCATTTCATCATACAACCCCACAATATCAACTTTTTCGCCGTCTTTTTGGTCTGTCCAAAGCACTTTGTCTGTGCGGTTTTTATTCGCCGAAATCACTTTGTGCGCTGCGTTCAAAATCTGCTCAGTGGAGCGATAATTTTGCTCCAACTTAATAACTTTCGCGCCCTTAAAATCTTTTTCAAAGTTCAAAATGTTGGTGAAATCCGCGCCACGCCATGAATAAATTGACTGCCAGTCATCGCCCACCACGCAAATATTTTTCTCAGCATTGATGAGCAACTTCACTAATTGATATTGGACTTTATTGGTGTCTTGATACTCATCAATCAAAATGTGCTTGAACTTTTTTTGCCATTTTTCGCGGGTGGTTTGGTGTTTGCGCAAAAGCTTCAACGTCTCCAATAATAAATCGTCAAAATCCAACGCGCCAGCATTAGCGCGCGCTTTTTCATAAGTTTGATAAGTTTCGGCAATGATTTTTTGGTTGGGATAAAACGCACTCATTTCGTATTCTTCCGGTGTTATTCCGTCATTTTTGTTTTTTGAAATCACGGAAACTATCATTTTTGGTGACATTGATTTATCACTCACGCCCAAATCTTTCAAAGTCTTTTTCACCAAACTTTTGCGGTCGTCTTCGTCATAAATCACAAATCGCGGGTTGTGATATTCTTCGCGCAAAAACTTCACACAAAAGCCATGAAACGTTCCCATGTATCTCATGAAGTTCCAACTTGCGGCGTTGCGACCAAGCAACGCACCCAAACGCTCGCGCATTTCACCCGCTGCCTTGTTCGTGAATGTCACCGCCAAAATCTGCTCTTCCAAAACTCCATGTTTAATCAAATTGGCAATGCGGTGCGTCAAAGTTTTGGTTTTGCCCGACCCTGCGCCCGCCAAAATCAACAGCGGGCCACTCAAAGTTTCCACCGCCAACTTTTGCGACTCGTTTAATCCGTCTAAAATATCCATTTATTTATTATACACCAAATAATACACCAGCGCGCCAACTCCCGCCCCTAGCAACGTCACGAGCATAATCAACAGCGCCCACAAAAACCCATGATCTTTTTTCTTCGGGTTATCCACAATCATAGTTGGGGGTTCACTGCTCATTGGCACCGGTCGGTTCAACATCTCGCGTCTGGCATAAACGTTCTTGGTGCTTTTGGTGATATTGGCGGATTCGGCGTTCGGCTTGACATTCAACCCCAACGGCCTTTTGTCCACACGCGCGCCGGGCAAAAAAGGATTTTCAGTGTTGCCCAAAGAATAATTGTTGGCATCGGGCGCTTCGTCCGGCTCCGGAGTCTTATTTTCGTTAAGCGATGGCACGCTCTCATCAACAAAAATCTGCGCCGCCACGTCTTCAATTTCGGCAATATTATCCTCCGAAATCTTGTTGTTGGTTCGGAAAGTTTCGTCCGAAAAGTCCACGCCCTCAAAGGCTTTCTCCAGCTCTTTGTCAAAATCAAACTCCGGATTTTCAGTTTGAGGTGTGGCGACTGGTTCGGGTTGCGTTTTAATTTCAATTTCCGGCTGCGCCTCAACTTTCGGCAGGACATTTTCCTTAGCAATTACTTCTGTCACAACGTTGACATTGATGTTTTCTTCCACTTCCACTGGCACCTTGCGCATTTTTTCGTTGGGATAAATCATATCCATGTATCGTCCGTTTTGTTTCATCTTTTGGCTTGCCTTATTTCCTTAGTTTTCTTAATTATATTACTAAATGACTCAACATTCAAACTTGCGCCACCCACCAGCGCCCCATCAACACCGTCAACTTGTAAATAACTCATGATATTCTCCACATTAACGCTGCCGCCGAACAACACCCGTATATTTTGACTAACTTTTGCGCCGTATAAATGTTTGATGTGTGACCTAATGATTTTGATGGTGGAAGCCAAATCGTCAGGCGAACAAATTGCCGAAACCGTCCCGCCACCGCCGGTTGAAATCGCCCAAACCGGTTCATAAGCGATGATGACATCTTTGATATGATGGCTGGTTATCCCCGACAGCCCGCCAATCAATTGGTCATAAATCACATCGCTTTCTTCGCCATCGGCGCGCTCGCTCATCGTTTCGCCAATGCATAAAATTGGCACGACTTTGGAACGGATTGCCGCCGCCACTTTATGCCCCGTGTCCTCAATCGTTTCGCCAAAAATGTGTCGCCGTTCCGAATGCCCCACCAAGCCATACTCCGCAATCCCTTTAAGTTGCGCCACCGCCACTTCACCGGTATAAGCCCCAAAATCCTTGTGATAAAAGTTTTGCGCCGCCAACCGAAACTGCTTGTAATCAACCTGCAAACTGAGCGACTGTAAGGTGAAAATTGACGGTGCCAAAATAATCTCCAGATTTTTGGCTGGTGTGATTTTTTGCGCCAATTTATGCAAAAAGATACTGGACTCGTCCATCGTAAAGTTCATTTTCCAATTGGCAACGATGTAGGTCTTCCGCTCTTCCATATTTCCCTTTTGGTTAAAGTTTAGCATTAACGCATTTGAAAAGCAAGGTTTTGTTACATAATTATGTCTTGCTGTATAAAATTGGTCACAACATCCACATTTATTGTCAGGTAATTATTTAAGCCACTTTTCGGCACTTATCCACACGGCACCGCTCGCAATTATCATGCCAATTGCCACCAAGATAATTGTCGTGTTTATTTGCTTTGCGCTAGCTTGAGCCTTGTCAATATCGCCCGTGTTTGGCACTTCCAGCTCTGTTTCTGGACTTTCTGACACCAATTGCTCGCCAAGATAAACGTAGCCATTGTTTTTGCTGGTCGCATCAACGACAATCTGATTTTGATCAAATAGCGTCAGCCCCACCTCTACCGGCACATCTCCCGATTGAACGCCCTCATATGCCGGTACAATACATTTTAGTTGTGTATTACTGACAATCTCCAGTTCTGTACAAGTTTGTCCATCAATGGTTGCCACGATACTCATATCGGTTGGAACATACTCCAAGTCGCCATCGCCATCATTATAATAAACGCCGCCCCCCACATAATCATAAAAACCGTCTGCCTCAATTATCGTATCGTCAATCGTCATACCCCCAGTCACTGGTCGCAACTTCATCACCGGTGTAGTGTTGTCGTAAATGTCCAAACACGACACCGAGCCAATCAGCGCATCTGTTTGAATATCGCCATTATTGGAAAAAGTCCCAAGATAAGCATTCACAGGAGTGATAAAATAATCTACCGGCAGTCGCCTATCAACCACGGCCCCATCGTAGAGCACTGAACGTCCAAACTTCCCAATCGTGTGCCAATCCAAGTCGCGCCCACCAAAATCCACGTAACCGGAATGCCCCACATCTACTGCGTTGTTGTAATACAACCTGACTTTGCCCACCGTGTCTTCCGGTCTTAGCAAAGTATAAGCATTAAAAGCGTTGCCGTCCCACATGGGCAGCCCGCCACTCGTTCTTGCTCCAAAAATCGTCAAATCATCTTCGTTGTCAAATTGCAAACAGATTTGTACATTATGGCGATTGGTCAACTTCAGCCCCAAATCCACCCATGAGTTGCCATCAAAATGCACCGCCGACCCCCTCATGAACCCGTCACCAAAAATATTGACCATATTGCCACCATCTTTACCTCCCCTGTCAGCTTCAACCCTGTCAATTTTCACCGCCCAACTATCTTGGCTGGAGTCCACGTACGTGAAACCATCGCTCAAAATTGCCGTCTGTTCATTCACTTTGACCGTGACATCTACAGCCGCTATTTCCAAGCTACCCGTATAAGTCGGCGTGACACAAGTGAGAGTATTTTCCGCCACCGCTGTCAACTCCGTGCATTTTTGCCCATCAATCAACACTTCCCTTTCTGGTATCGCATTTTCTGTAAAAAGATAGCTTGGTTCAATGAATAAGATATTGTAGAGGAATTGTTGACTGACCTTATCATACAAGGTGTCGCTCAAAACCATTTGCCCGTCAATTTCTTGCCCACGATAAACTGGAATTAAATCCTTCACCAAAGTCCCGTCTTCCCAAACCTTAAAGCTATAAATGCGCCCATCAAAATACCCGCTGGCTCCAGTAGCGCTACCGATTAAGGCATTACCCGGAGTTGTGAACTCCCCAGTCGGTAAATTATTTACCACCTCAGTGCCATCAATAAATAATTTATCCCCCAATTTCGCAAACTTGATGATTTGGTTTGGGATAGTCCGCGTTTTAATAAACTGCGCGCCACTTGCGCCATAATCAAAGCGAATTGTGCCATCTCCCAGCGCCCACATCAAATTATAACTGACTTTGTTCAAACCCTCGCGCGCCCCAAAAACAATCTGATTGTCAGAAGCATCCGACCAAAACACCACTTCCACGTCATGTTTTTCAGTTAACGGAAAACCAAGATTAAACGCCGTGTTACGATCCAAGCTGAGATACGGGTCGTCCGCTGACGGGTCGGTCAAACCTTGTCCCGTAATTGTGATTTGTGTTCCACCGTGCGTGGTCGCTCGGTTGTCCGTAAGACTATTTATCATCAAAGATTCATCATCATCCCCACCGGCAACATTCATCTTGTAAACAAACCCGCCAGCCAACGTCAACTGTTCACCGTCAAGGCTCACCACAACGTTGACCGCCGTATCACTGGTCAAACTCCCATTATACGCTGGCACTTCACACGACAGCGTTCCATAGCTGACAACTTTCACGTTGGTACATGTTTCACCGTTGATGGTGATTGTGCGGTTATGCGCAGACGCTCCGCCAGCCACATAAGTCGGGCTACCAGCCGTGATATTATTCAGAAACGACCGGCTGGTTAAATCATAAAATCCATCGCGACTGGCTATTTTGCCATCAATATTTTGGCCAGCGTCCACCGGCACGAGCTGTCGCTGCACCTTTCCCGCCCCATCTTCCACAGCCATATAATATACTTGCCCGTCAAAAGACCCGCCCGTACCATTAGCGCTACCGAGTAAAGCATTGTTTGGCGTTGTAAAAGGCGCAGAGTTAGTCAAGTTGCTGTAGAAAACCATATTATAACTATTTTCCAAATCCATAACATAAGCTAACTGATTATATTTCAAAAATAGCAACCCCCGACCCGTAATTGTAGTCCCCATATAATACAGGTTGTTGTTCGGCTGCCCCAGAGGATTATTGTAATCAAACCGCACCCCGCCGTCATCTAGCGCCCACATCAAATTATAACTGGTGGAATAAAGCCCTTTTCTGGCACCAAACAACACTTGTTCAGTGGGAGCGTCAGATTTGAAAGCGACCTCCACGTTGGTGCTTTGATTGAACGGCAAGCCGAGATCAAAAGCTGCGTCACGGTTCATGTCAAGATACGGGCTTTCTGTCAAATCGGTCAGGTTCGTTCCGGAAATAAACAGCTCTGTCCCTCCGCCAGCCGTACTGAAGTTTTGGCTCAGGCTAAAAACACAAAAAGAAGGTTGATTGCCAGAGCATACTAAAACGGTGGCAGTATCAGCCGCTGCGGTTTTTAATGAAATCTGTTTCATGCCAACAGCCAGTAATGTTAGCGCTATGATGATAGTTGCCGCTACGCTCACCCTGACCGTTACTAAGAGCTTGCGTTTCCTATTAAGCATGCCCCCCCCCCAGAGGAAATGGTTGTTTTGTTTATCTTGCTTAGACCGTAACATAATAATTCTCTTTCTTCTCGCAAGTTAGCTGGTATATTTTTGTTTATTTGTTAGAATGCTCTACAACTCTATATGAATGGTAACTTAAGTACTTTGAGATGTCAAGACCTTCTGGAATGTTTTTACCAACGTAATTTTTGTAATTGAAGTTTTCCACAAGGTTTAGAAGTGAAAATAATTTTGATAAAAAGAAGTGCGCGAGCCGAGTTCATGTATAATGGGCTTATGGCAGGTATAATATGGATAATTGTCGCGCTAATAATATTGTTTGTGGCAATAGTGTTTGGGGTGACAATGTTGTTTGGGGCGGCGTTCGTGCCGAGCCACCGACTGCAAACCCGTCAAGCTTTCAAAAAACTAAAGCCTCTGACGAAGAAAGACGTGTTGGTGGATTTCGGTTGCGGGAACGGCGTGGTGCTGGAAGAAGCTATCAAAAATGGCGCTGGGCGTGCCATCGGGATAGAACTGAACCCGTTTTTGGCAATTTTGGCGCACGTTATGAACCACAAAAACGAGAGAATTAAGATAAAATGCGGGAATATGACAAAAGTAAAACTGCCAGAAGACATGACTGTGGCGTATATTTTCGGGTTGAAGAAAGTGATGAAAAAGCTAAAACCGGTGTTGGAGCGTTATGCTAAGGAGCATGGGCGAACAATTTGGGTGATAAGCCTAGCTTTTAAGTTCAACGGAATGAAATCCATAAAAAGCTACGGCAGTTATTGGCTCTATAAGATAGAATAAAGTTGGCCACCTGACTTACTTGTCACCTTTTTGTTCCTTTTGTGGCGCAATTGTGTTAAACTGTTAAGTGTGAAGACTTTTTTCTTTTATGATCTTGAAACTAGCGGATTAAGTCCATCTGAAGACCGCATTATGCAATTTGCGGGGTGGCGAACTGATAAAGATTTGAACCCAATGGGCAATTCCATCAATTTGCTGGTGAAATTAAATGACGATATTTTGCCTAGTCCAGATGCCGTAATGGTCACCAAAATCACGCCGCAGATGACGCTCCAAGATGGGTTGAGCGAAGTCGGATTGGCGCGTTTTTTGAGTGATGAGATTTTCACGCCAAACACTATTATTGTTGGCTTTAACAACGTACGTTTTGACGACCGTTTTATCCAACACTTGTTTTGGCGCAATTTTTTTGATCCATACGAATGGCAATGGAAAGACGGACGTAGCAAGTGGGACATTTTGGATTTGGTGCGCATGACGCGGGCGCTTCGCCCTGATGGTATTAAATGGCCGATGGACGACAATGGCAAAGCCACCAATCGTCTGGAACTCATCACGAAATTGAACGACATTTCGCACAAAAAAGCGCATGATGCTCTGAGCGATGTCGCCGCCACCATCGCCGTGGCGCGCCTTATTAAACAACACCAGCCAAGATTGTTTGACTTCCTTTTGAAGCTCCGCGACAAAAACGAAGTGAAAAAACTGGTCAATTTGGACAATCCTTGTGAGTTCGTTTATACTTCTGGCAAATATGATGAAAAGTTTCAAAAAACTACTGTGGCGTTCCCTCTCACCACTGGCAAAAATGGCAATATTGTGGTGTATGACTTACGCCACGACCCCACTGATTTTTTGGGAAAAAGCTTGCAAGAGCTGAAAGATATTTTTTTCACCAAATACGAAGCGCGTCAACAAGATGACTATATTCCACTTCCGGTAAAAGAATTGCAGTTTAATCGTTGCCCAGCCATTGCGCCAGTTTCCGTACTCGCCAAAAATTGGGGAATTATTGGGCTGGGAAAAGAAGAAGTGGCAAAAAACAAACAACTTTTGTTGCAAAATCCAGATTTTGCCGAAAGAATTCGCGAAGTTTTTGAAGCCACGCCGCCATATGAATCCGCCAAAACCCCCGAAACTGCGTTGTATGATTCATTTTTGAATGACCGTGATCGTCAAACTTGCGCCGCCATCCGAAATGCCCCCGAAAAAACCTTGTCAGATTTTACGCCAGAGTTTATTGACGAGCGATTACCCGAACTTTTAATCCATTTCAAAGCTCGCAATTTCCCGAACAGCTTGAACGCCAACGAAGCTAAGAAGTGGCAAGCTTATCGCATCGCAAACATCACCCGCCAAGCTCCCAAATATGTCGCCCGTATCCAAGAACTCTTGCGAAATGCCACTTTGAATCAAAAGTTTTTGTTAGACGAACTTTCCCTTTGGCTGGAAAGCATTTCGGAATAACAACGCCACGCCAAAAGATGGTTTTTGTCGCTTATTATGGTTTCAAAGTTTCTTATGACTTCACAACTTGTGAAATAGTATTAGTGAGGTCGGACGGCACAATAACGATGGTTTTTTGCGATGGCTCGGTGGAGATTTTTTCCAAAGTTTGCAACGTGCGAATACTAATGCCACCGGCGGTATTGGCAAGAAGAGACGCGGCGTCCGCAATGGCTTGGGCGGCGGACTTTTCACCTTCGGCGGAGATAATCACGGCGCGCCTTTCACGTTCGGCCTCAGCTTGTTTTGCCATAGCACGTTTCATGTCGTTTGGCAATTCAATGTTTTGCAACTTTACATTTTCCACGTCAATACCCCATTTATCGGTTTGCGCATCCACGATTTCTTTGATTTGCTGGCTAATTTCATCGCGCTTTGATAACAAATCGTCCAATTCAAAGTTACCCGTCACATCTCTTAACGCCGCTTGGGCAAATTGGGACGTGGCATACACGTAATTGGTAGTTTCCAAAATCGCTTTCGCCGAATCAATCACCCGAAAATACACAATTGCGTCCACGTTTACTGTCACGTTGTCGCGCGTAATTACTTCTTGTTTCGGCACATCAATCGGCGTAGTTCGCACGTCAACCTTAATCATTCTTTGCAACGCTGGAATGACCAAGCGCAGACCGGGGTTTCTCATGCCACTAAACTTGCCCAATGTCAAAATAACTCCCCTTTCATACTGATTGACAACTTTTACCCCAGATAGGATAAAAATTACTATTAAAATTGCACCATAGATGATAATTGCGGTTCCCATGTTCCCCTCCTTTATATATGGTATACTATATCACAATGAATAATATTCCGCTAGCTGAAAAAGTACGCCCCAAGAAACTAAGTGAGGTTTTGGGGCAGACGCATTTGATTGGCGAAAGTAAAATCTTAACGCGAATTATTGAAAAGAAAGAACCCGTAAACTTGATTTTTTGGGGGCCGCCTGGAACGGGCAAGACAACTTTGGCACGGATTGTGGCTTCGGAACTTTTGGCAGATTTTATTGAGATTTCAGCAGTGACCTCCGGCAAGAAAGACGTGGAAAAAATCGTGGCAAGAGCGCGACAAAATTGGGGGCTTAATTTGCGTACAGTGTTGTTTGTGGACGAAATCCATCGTTTCAACAAGGCGCAACAAGACGCTTTTTTGCCACACGTGGAGTCGGGGTTGATTACTTTGATTGGCGCGACCACCGAAAATCCGAGTTTTGAGGTGATTTCGCCACTGCTTTCAAGGTCACGGGTGTTGGTTTTGAATAAGTTAAACAAAGATGAAATTATCGCAACCGTGAAACGTGCTTTGAAATTAGAGGGCGCAACAAAACGGGTCAATAAATCTGCGATTGATTATTTGGCGGAATTGTCTGGCGGCGATGCACGGATTGCGTTGTCTAATTTGGAATTGGCGCTCAATCTCTCCGACAAAGTGACGATTGAAATCGTGCAACAGGCGGCGCAAAAAATCGTGCCTGGATATGACAAAAAAGGCGACATGCATTATGACGTGATTTCAGCGTTTATTAAATCCATGCGCGGTGGCGATGTGGATGCGGCGCTATATTATTTGGCTAGGATGTTGCAAGCGGGCGAAGACCCCAAGTTCGTGGCGCGGCGCATGGTGATTTTTGCAAGTGAAGATATTGGGCTGGCGGGAAATGGCGCGTTGGGTTTGGCGCTCAATGCCTTTATGGCGGTGGAAAGAATTGGCATGCCAGAGTCAGGAATTATTTTGAGCCACGTAGTGGTGGCGTTAGCAAAAGCCAAAAAATCGCGCGAAAGTTATGATATGTGGGTAAAAGCGCAAAACATTGCCGAAAAAACGCCTCACTTGCCCGTACCAATTTGGTTGCGCAACGCCCCCACTAAGTTGATGAAAGATTTGGGCTTCGGCAAGGGGCAAAAATGGAAAGCCGGCTTTCACTTGGACAAATCATACTTACCAGACGGCGTGGAGCCGTTCACGAAAGATTAATCTTGTTTTCATATTTTTAGGCTTGGTAAGAAATATATTGACTTTTTGCTAATAAAGCCTTGACACGCTTATATTAATCAGCTATACTTACCTGCAAGTGTAGAGAAATAAAAATATAACTAATTAACTTGCGGGAGAGAAGGATAGCTTTATGTTGAGTATAAAAAATATGAAAACAAAATCAATTAATACCCCCCCCCTCGTTATTTTCGTGAACGTGGCATTTTGACAAGGGGTAGTAACGGACGAAAAATGTTAAGGGTGTTGCGCATTGAATGTGCGCTAGTTTTTTTGGCTATAATTATGACGCTCGTCGTATCGACCTACAGTAGTCAACAATTATATGTTTCTAACATTGACGCTTATGCGACTCAAGACATTTCTATAAGCGAAACTACTGGCCCCACTGTTGGCGGCACGGAAGTGGAGATAGATTGTGGCGGGTGCAGCTTGGCGGTTAAAATAACCAAGACGGCGGCTGGTTGGACGCATGCTTTAGCGTTGGACGATATGGGCACAGTTTACGCTTGGGGCAGCAATAGCTACGGCGAACTAGGTATTGGTAATGCGACTACAGATGATGTCGCAGCGCCAGTAAAGGTTGATGGTCTTGACAAGATAGTGGCTATTGCGGCTGGAGGTGAGCACTCCATGGCAATAAATGAAGCGGGCGAACTTTATATATGGGGGAATAATAGCTATGGTCAGATTGGTAATGGCACAACAGTAAATGTAAGCAGCCCAATTAAACTTAATGGCTTGGGCGGAGCTAGTAACGCTATTTCCGCGGACACTAAAATTGTTGCAATAGCTGCTAGGGGCTATCATTCATTAGCTGTTGACGAAAATGGTAAGTTGTATGCGTGGGGGAGGAATGACACCGGCCAAGTTGGTAATGGGACTAGCATAAGCAATGTACTGCGTCCAATAAAAATTAATGGTTTGCAAGATAATACGCCAAATGCAATTACCAACAACACGAGAATTGTCGCTGTGGCGGCCGGACGTTTTCATTCTTTGGCAGTTGATGATTCAGGATTAGTCTATGCTTGGGGTAAAAATACTGACGGACAAATTGGTAATGGTAATAAAAGTAATGATAATGTTTTGGCACCTATTGTTATAAATGGTTATGGTGGGGAATCGAATGCTATTAAAGCCTCAACGAAAATCGTGACAATTTCTGCAGGGCTATACTTTTCGATTGTTTCGGACATTGAAGGCAATGTTTACACATGGGGCAAAAATGACTACGGTCAGCTTGGAGATGGCTCAACTACGGACACCACCACTCCAAAATTACTAGCTAGATTGTCAAATATTACAAAGCTAGCTGGCGGAGGGCGGCATGTTTTGGCTGTAAGTAACGACGGCGAAGTTTATACTTGGGGCCAAAACAACTATGGGCAAATTGGGAATGAGGCAACTGCAACAAACGGAGTTTCGACACCACAGCTCATAACGACATTAGAAGATATTACGGCGATTGCTGGTGGCGGTGAATCTTCATATGCGGTGAACAATGACGGAGAATTATTTAGTTGGGGTCACGACAATAGAGATCAAACTGGTAACGGCGCAGTGAAGAATACTAACGTAACCTCGCCACTGCTGATTAACAATCTAGAAGCTGGTGTGCCAAATGCTATATCTGGGAGTAACCGGACATTAGAAGTTTGGTTCGACGATACCCTTGCAGAAGCTGCATGCGTGGACGGGGTCGTATTCGCTACTACACCGCCACACGTGCAGGGTAAAGTAGACATCACGATTAAAATTGGCAATGACACTGTGGTTTTGGCAGAAGGTTTTGAATATATTGATGATGAGGAAGAAGAAGGTGGCGGTGTTGACGATGGAGGTGGTAATGAAGGTATTGACGAGGAGAATGAGGAAAATGAAGGTGCTGATGATGAAGATGCCATATCTGATGACGATATTAATTCCGATGACGGAGCCACTATCCCTGATGACATAATTGGTGTACCAAACACAGGACTTGCGCCGCTGTCAGCTTTGAAGAGCAAGTAGCCTGTATCTCACGCTACCAAATCCAACGCCTGCAAAATCATTTCGTCCGTTTCGTTGGTTTTGATGACGTAAATTGGTTTGAAAATGTCTTTGCCAACATTTACCAAAGTTTTGCCAGATAATCCTTCTTCGTTTTTGGTCTCATCAATCCTGAAACCTAAAAACTCCAATTGTTTCATAATGTCGGCACGCGCAATACTACTACGCTCGCCAATGGTCGCCGCGAACACAATCGCATCCACGCCACCAAGACTCGCCACCATTTGCCCAATCGCCGTTTGCAAACGATAAATAAACAAATCATACGCCAGCTTGGCATTGCCATCACCTTTTTCGCGCAACTTCAAAACCTCGCGCAAATCATCGCTGCCCGCCATACCGGAAAAACCAGATTTTTTGTTCAAAAACTGCGACAATTCTAAATCCGTTTCAAAACCCATTTCACGCTTGATGTCAAGTGCCGCTTCAACGTCAATTGAACCGCTACGGGTCGCCATCATCACGCCTTCCAGCGGCGAAAACCCCATTGTATTATCAACCGACTTGCCGTTCTCCACTGCCGAAACTGACGAACCGCTACCTATGTGGCAAACAATTAGTTTTTTGGGCAAAATATCCTCTGTTTTCATCGTCCGAACCACCGAAGCCACCGACAGTCCGTGATAACCATAACGGCGAATTTCTAATTTGTCCGCCAAGTTTGGGTCAATGGCGTAATATTTACGCACCATTGGTTTGGTTTGATGAAACTTGCTGTCGGAAACCGCCACAATTTTCAACTTCGGATAAGCTTGTTTGAATGCCACAATTTCTTGCGCCAAAACCGGAATATGAAGCGGGGCTTTTGGGGCAACTTCGTCTATTTTTGTCAAAAACTCTTCGTCAACTACGTGGTGTTTGGTCATATAATCGCTCGGTGCCACCACGCGAATTGTTAAAATATCAATATTTTGTGTCGGGCTTAAAGCGCCCAATTCCACCAAAATATTTTTGAGTTGCAAAGTCGCTTGTGTGAAATTGTCAAAACTTTGGTCAAGCCGCCGCTCATTACCGTCCGCGTCACGACCCGTGCAAACAATTTTGCCACCCTCATACTCAAAATGCATTGACACCCAAAGTTTTGTGCCGTGATACAGAGCGTATTTACGGCTGGAGCTACCTGGATTTGCCACCAAAATTAGCTTTTCTGTTTTGTCTTCCATAATAATCCTTTTCTTGATTAACTTTTTGTTATCATTTTTCCTCGTCAATTATACCAACAAGCTAATCTTCGCGCAAATCTTTAATAGGATTTCGCTGAATGGCAAAAAATGCCGGCACGCTGCAACAAAATATCGCAAGTATCACAATCAACACAAAAAATGTCACAAAATCCAAAGGATTTGGTTGGAATAAAACGACAGATTTTGCATAGTCCAACGAACTGAACAATGCGCGTAGTTCACTGGTCAAAACTCCGGAATATATGTTAGACAAAATCCATGACACTGTCATGCTGATGCCAGTTGCCAAAATAGCAATGGCTAATGCGAGCATCACGGCGTAAGTTTGATATATTGCAATAATTCCCAGCCGCGTGAACCCAATGGCGCGAAACACTGCGATTTCTTTGCGGTTGCTTGATATGATTTTCGTGAAAATTGACACCATCAATAATACCAAAAACGCTATAGCAATTGCCAAGCCAATCACAATAATTCGCATCATCATAGAAGACAACTCGTCTATCACCACGCTGTTGTTGCCGTAAAAATCCAGCTCAAACGGCTTGTCTTCTGTCGCACACCCAGTTTCAGTTTTGACGCAAGATTTTTCGTTGACAAATCGCATGGCATCTTCGCGGTTGGCAAACTCCACCACAAAATCTTCGTCTTGACCCGAAAACCATTTCCACACAACATCCGTTTTCAATGGAAAAATCTTTTCCAACAAATCCTTGTCTTCAAATGTTTCCAAAAGCCCACGTGGCGCAACCGATTTGGACGATAGCGATGAGCCAGTCAAATCTTTTGCTAATTCAAAAATGCTATTGCTTTTCATTCTGGACTCTGTTTCGGGCGTGAAACCAATGATGGTAAAAGCAATTTCTTGTTGCCATGCGTCTTCATATTCGCCAATCGCTTTTTTGAACGCAATTCTTCGTTCTTCAAAAGTTTTCTGTTCATCAGTTCTTTTATCACTTTCAACCGTAACCGGCGCGCAAGGACTTTCGGGCATTTCATACAAAATCACCGCATCTTCGTTTTTGAAAAACGCACTGTTTATGAGTTCCGCCGAAGTTTTATTGCGATAGCAAACTTGAAACTTGCGATCGGTCAATTGATTGCGCAATGTCAAAATGCGATTGATTTTTTCGGTCGGCGTGGCACTGTCGGGAAGCGATTTTAATCCCAAAATCTTTTCTGCATCAGGATAAGTGACGATTAGTGGAATGCTGTCCGGAAAAGTTTTTTGTTTGGTGGTGATAAACGACTGAGCTAAATTGTCGTCCGTGATTTCCAAACCGAGATATAAAAACGCACTAACAGTATCGTCATTTCCCTCACGTGGCTTGAGTTTCTCAAAGTTCTCCACGCCGTCTTCTATCACAAAAAGATTCCCACCGTTTGCCACTTTATAATTTCGGACAAAAACATTAGTTGGGTGGTATTTAGCAGAAACTCGGAAAATATCTTCGGCGTTGGCGCGGTAACTTTCGCTTAATGTTTGCCTCGCTTCTTCCGTGACATTTGTCATTGCTCCCTGAACTCGTTTCATACCATATTCTGTGAACACTGGTGATGGGTCAAAACTTTTGTCATAAAACAATCCCAAATCTTTTGCCGTTTGTGTGTTTTTTTCAACCAATTCTTTTTGCGATTTTTCAACTAATTCAATGTATTTTTCATTATAGGCATCAATGGTTTGGTTATAGATATTATTATAAGCCGAAACTAGAAATCGTCCGCCAAGCCCATCATCGTTAAAATCCGACAAAGTGTTTTGCACGCCATGCGTTAACGTGACAACGGATAAAACTACGGCAAATAAAATTGACGGAATGGCGACAGAAAGAGCGGTGCGGATTTTCATAGCGTGGAACTTAGTGGCGGCCAATTTAACCGTGTCAAAAAACTTTGTCATTTCACACCTCCATTATCAATAATTATGGTTTGGTCGGCAACGTGCGCCACCGCTTCATCATGCGTAGCAACAATTACCGTTGTGTTGTTTTTAACGCAAATATTTTTCAACAAATTGATGATATTGTCGCTGTTTTGGCGGTCAAGATTGCCAGTCGGCTCGTCTGCAATCAGGATTTTTGGTTGGTTCATCATTGCTCTTGCAATCGCCACCCTTTGCATTTCACCGCCGGAAAGTTGGCGAGGCAAACTCTTTTCTTTGCCCTCTAACCCCACCATTTTCAGGATATGTAATGCACGTTTTTTGCGTTCTTTGGTGTTTAGGCGAGACGGCATACTGGCAATCTCCACATTATTCGCCACATTAAGAAACGGTTGGAGATAAAAAAATTGAAAAACGAAACCAATGATCTTATTGCGCAAACGAGAAAGTTTTTTGTCGGAAAGTTTACTAATATCCTCGCCGTCAATGATGATTGTCCCAGAAGTCGGCTTGTCCAATCCACCGAGCAAGTGGAGCAGAGTACTTTTCCCGCTCCCACTCGGCCCCATAATCGCCACGAATTTCCCGCGAGGGATTTCCAAACTAAGATCATTCAATATCACCGACTTGCCATACGATTTATGGATATTCAATACCTTTATCGCACGCTCCATCATTTACCTATCCCTTTCTCGGTCAATGCCGTTTTCTTTTATATACTTCCAGTGGTCGGCGATTTCGGCTTGCATGTCAAGCACCAATTGTTGCTTTTGTGCCACTCCGATTATGCCGAGTTCTGCGCCTTTTTCAAAAATATTCATCGCAATGTGGTAGCGGCTGGCTTCGTTTTGCACCATCATGTCCAGCGGCGTGGTGGTGGAACCTTTTTCCAAAAATCCATGCGTGGACAAACGCACGCTGTCTGTATAATTCGCCAAAATGGTCTTCAAAGTATCTGGATAGCCATGAAAACTGGCAATGATTGGCGGATTTTTCAAAAACATTTCGTCAAACTTGGGTTGTGATAATTTATGATGAGCGGTGCCAATCGCACCAAACGACAGCGCCGCCAGCCCCACAAACCGCAACCGGATTTCTGGCACTTTTTCTCGGGCAATATTCATACCAAATAACATTTCCTTACTCACCAAATCGCCAGCAGCGGTCAAAATAATTTGCGGATCATGGTCGGACGCAAATTGAAAAATTGAAGCTCCGCCATTTGTCAGCTGAAAATCCGCGTGATTAGAATCTATCCACTGTGGCTCATCGGTTTTGCTAAATGTTGTAAGATTTACAACATTTTCCGTATGCAGTGCGAACTCCATCGCCACCCGACTGGCTTCCGCATCAATCGGAAACAAACAATTCGCCAAATTACTCGGTTTCATCAATAAATTGGTGATAAAACTGGGGTTTTGGTGCGAGAAGCCGTTGTGGTCTTGCCGCCAACCAACGGACGTAGATAAAATATTCAAAGCTGGCACGGATTTTCGCCATGCAACGTTCGCGGACTGACCCAAAAACTTCAAATATTGGTCAACTTGCGAAGAAATAATCGGCAAGAACGCTTCATAGCTCGCCAAAACTCCCCTGCGACCAGTCAAAGTGTAGCCTTGTAGCAACGAGAACAACGTATTTTCACTCAAAAGTTCCACCACTCGCCCGCTAGGATTCATATATTTATCCCAATTTTTCAACGGACGGAGCCACGCTCGATCGGTTGCGACAAAAACCGCGTCCAGTTTGTTGGAAGTAGTTTCGTCTGGCGAAAAAACCCGAAAATCTGGGTCAGAAGCCAGCTCATCTCGCAAAATCTCGCCGATTTTGTGCGCCGAACTTGCCGTTTGCTCAGCTGGTTCAATATGTTCTATCCTCATGCCAAATCCTCCAATTTGTCGATCGTTGGCACTGCGCCACTTTCCAGCCGTGTCAAATCCTCCACTAAAAATTGATACGACTTCAACCAATTTTCCAATAATTCCAGTTCCGCTTTGTCCGTTTTAGCATTCGGCAAAGGCACTTGATGACTGAGGTAATTCCCCGCCACTTTTTCGCCATGCACAATTTCCGGCGCGCCAAAACCTTTTTTGGTTTTCATCACCACAAACGGCAATCTTAAGTTTTCGCCCCGTTTGATTTCTTGATAAGTCGCCCAAATCTCCCGCAAAATATTTTGAAAATCCTCTGTTTCTTCGCCATCAACAAAATACGGCTCATAGCCAAAACCCCTTATCAAATCTTTCAATTCCTTGTCGCTCATTCGCCCATAAATAGTCGGGCCGGAAATCTTGTAGCCGTTCAAATGCAAGATCGGCAGCACAATCCCATTGCTAATCGGCGACACCAACTTATTGAGATTCATAGAAGCCAGCAAGCTCGCCGTTTCCATTTCGCCATCGCCAATCAAGCACGCCACAATCCGCTCCCGCGCATTCAAAACTGCGCCAAAACTCGTACCCAAAGAATACCCCAATTCACCGCCCTCCAAAATTACGTCTGGAGTCATCGGGCTGGCATGACTGGGGAAGCCAAACGGCCACGAAAAATTGCGCGCGATATATGCCACGCCCTTTTCGTCCAAAGTCGCATCTTCGTAATATTTAGCCAACTCGCCATCTAAAAACAAATTGGCTTGCAAAGCCGGAAACCCATGCCCCACACCCAAAACAAACTTGAAATCTTGGATTTGAGATTCTTGCTGCCAGATTTTAAGGTTGGCATAAGCCACACTAATCCCGTGACAAGTGCCAAAATGCCCCAAAAGACGTGGCTTGATGTCATCAAATTTCAGTTTCCGCTTCAAAAGAAAATTATCGCGCAAAAAAATCTGCACCACCGCCAAATAATCCGCCTGCTTTACCCGTTTCTTAATCTTCCCCACCGCTTCCATGTTATATATTGTATCACAAATATATTATTGTTTGGTATATTTTGCCCAAATGTCATAAGCGGAATTGTCCGAGCCGTCCCTATTGCTCGCGGTCAAGCTGACCAGCGCAATGGTGTTTATCCCGCTTGCAGTGCCATTTTGGATACGTGCGGAATCTGTTCCGGTGTTTACGGGTATCGGTAGGCGTGAAGTATTACTAGCGTTGCCCACCCTAATCCATCCGCCGTGGGAGATGATACTAGTGACATTAGCAGTAGTGTTTGGAACTAAGATAGTGATGTTTTGCGCATTAGCGGTTTGCGTGATGGAACCGGTGAAACGTTGACCATAAAGCCCATCGCCAAAATCGTATTCAATGCCAGCTTGCCAGAGGTCGGGGCGATCAATGAGATTGGAATTACCAAGACGGGCGATTGCCCAGTTTGACATTGCGGAAACCGTAGAAACTGCGTTGTAGTTCCACTCAAAATGTATTTGCGTTCCAGCTGTCAACCAAGCAGTGGTAGAAACTCCCACTCCGCCAGCACAAGCAGCATTAGTGTTAGTAATCAGCGCCCGCCCCGTTGATTCGTTTATTATCCGGCTAGATTTATCGCCACACGTTGATGATGGATTAAATAATATGGTGTCAAGGCTCAAGGCATAAAAACCAGTTTCCGGTATCGTCACAACATTGGTGCTCGTATTTAACAAACTCACATCACCTTTGTTTGCTGTCAAAACATAATACCTCCAATTGCCTGCCGTGTGGCCGCTGGTGTTGATAGTTGCAGTACCAGAGATTATGGCATTATCTCGCATTGGGGCACTTTCCGTGATGCAGTTTTTCCAAGCGCTGTTTTCGTAGCAACGGAACTTGGTAAGGGCGGTGTCGTAATACATGGCACCATTTTGGGGGTTAGTGGGAGCGATCGTGGCAGAGTCCAAGACGAGGGCGATGGCGGTGGAGTCGGTGGTGGCGGAGCCGATTTGGACGATACCGGTGGTGGAATTGATGTTGAAAATGGGGACATCAGTGGCATTGGTGACTTGGAAAGCTGAAGCGGTGTCACCTTTGGCGTTTTTGAAGATGAAATTGCCACTAATGTCAATATAAGCCAGCCCAATGGTATCATTCGTGATATTGATACCGCCGCCTGCGGCATAAGTCGTATTAGTATCAGTGAATTGACTACAGCTTAGCGCCTTATTCGTAGCGGAAGTAAGGTATTGGTTGGGGGAACATTGGGGAACGCTCGTCCACGCCACATACGGCGTGAAGTCAATGGCAGCTATGGCGGTACTAACTTCGTTTTGGGTAGCGTAGTTTTGGGCGGATAATACGCCATTCAGCCATGTGGAATTGACTTGCAACAAGCCGTTACTAAGAGTAATAGTGGTGCCATCTGGCGACAAATATTCATCAACCACTTTGTAAAGTTGCATTTGGTTATTACTGTTTTTATAGCACCAAGCCCGTCCGGTATGGTTGGGGGCGGTAACGTCCATATTTTTGATAAACCAGTAATCACCGACTACCGTACAAGAATTAACCGAAAGGTCGGACTCTTTGTTGGCTTCTTCGGGGATTTTTAAGCCTCCGGCGGGTATCGTGCTGGCAAGGTTGCCCAAGGCATTATCAATTTCCGTCTTGGTGTAATAAGTGCTAAGCCCATTGATTGTGTCCGCAAGATTGGCAATTTGCAAATAGCCGGACAGATTATAAGTTGTGTTTTTATCATCGCCACAAACCCAGCCGCCCGCACCGCTGTTTGTCGCAGTGGAATATTTGAGGATTTGCGTATCCGAGCAAGTGCGCAAGCCGAAAGTAGTGCCGTTAAGCACCAAGCCAAGACGAGAGTCAACATCATAAGTCGTGTTGGTGTCTTCATCGCTGGCGCAAACCCAAGTCGTACCATTCGTTTTAAGAATCTGATGGTCGGCACAAGCTGTCAGGGAAAGATTGGTGGCGTGTAAAATTAGCCCGCTGCCGGAAACTGTGATGGTGCCGGAATCGCCCTTATCGCCTTTATCACCCTTGTCGCCCTTGTCGCCCTTGTCGCCTCTCGTGTCTGGTAAATAAATTAATTTATCGGCTATTTCTTTTTGGGCAAGTTGCCTAATCTCATCATTAGTCAATTTATTATAATCTTTGGCGCGCAACTCTTCTTGAATGAGAGTTTTAACATCTTCTATGGTCAGTTCACCACCCGTGTTCGGTATAAGAATATTCCCACCGTCAAACCCAAGCCCTGTGAGTTGGGTTGAGAGGTCTTTGACTTCTTTGGCGATGCGACTAATGTCAATATCTACGGCTTTTAAGTTGGTTTTGATTTGTGAGTTCGTGGGGAGCCATAAGGCAATAAGGGCAAAAATTAAAGCGACAACCGACACGACCGCCAAGCTACGCTGCGTTTTACGTTTATTGTACGCTTTTTGATGATTACTCCCCATATGCGGTGTATATTAGCACAAGCAATATCAAAAGTAAATAGCGACATAATTATAATTAGCGAAAAATTACAACGTATGTTATAATACCGGGAAACAGGATTTAATAATTTATGGACAATGAACAGTTAACAACAATCAAAACTTGGCTGGGGACGGGTTCAATTAACTTGTTCGGTTTGCCGTTTGCTGGTAAAGACACCGTTGGCATTCAGCTCGCCCAGATTTTTGGCGGTAAGTTTTTGAGCAGTGGCATGATTTTGCGCGAGCATGAACGCGAAAACAAGGAAATTCGCGTATTAGACAGGGGTTTTCTTGTGCCAAGTAATGATTTTCGTGAAATTGTGTTGCCGTATTTTGCCAGCCAAAACTTGGCCGGATTTCCTCTATTTTTGAGTTCAATCGGGCGTTGGGACGGCGAACAATATGACGTGATGGCGGCACTTGAGGCCAGCTCGCACATCATGAAAGCCGCGCTTTTGCTCAATGTTTCGGAAAATGAGATTAGAAATCGTTGGGAAACCGCCAAAAATCTGGGTGATCGCAGCGAAGAAACGCGGATTGATGACCGCAAAATTGAAGTTTTGGAAACTCGCATCAATGAGTTCACAAAAAAGACCATGCCAGTCGTGGAGTTTTACAAAAATCAAGGTTTGCTCATTCCCATAAGCGCTCATCAAACGCGCGAGGCGGTTTTGGCGGAAACTTTGAAAAAACTTCATGCTTTTGCCGTAGGACGCTCATCGTGACAAGAGCTGTGATTTTTGACTTTTTTGGCGTTTTATACAGAAATATTGCGGGTGCAGAAAAACAAATAGACCAAGACATGTTGAGATTTATACAGAAATGTCACGGCACATATAAGACGGCGCTTTTGTCCAATGCCGATAGTAGCTTGCGTATAAAACTTGAGGAATTGGGTTTGTCATCTTTGTTTGACAAGATTATCCTCTCCAAGGAAGTCGGTGTCCAAAAACCCGACCCAAAAATCTTTCAATTGACCTTGGATTTACTGTACACAAAACCCGAAGAAACAATTTTTATTGATGATAGTGCGCAAAATGTCGCCACGGCAAACAGTTTGGGGATTAAGTCAATTCGTTTTGTTTCTGCCCCACAATTGAAAAATGATCTGGAAAGATTGCTAATTGACAACGCTAATCCCGCTTCAACATCACCGTAAACGCCTCACTCGGAATGTCGACTTTACCAAAACGTTTCATGCGTTCCTTACCTCTTTTTTGTTTGGCGAGCAATTTTTTCTTGCGGCTAACATCGCCACCGTACAAGTATCCCGTAACGTCTTTGCGAAAGGCACCGAGCGTCTCACGAGCGATGAATTTGGCACCAATCGCCGCTTGCAGCGCCACTTCAAAGTTTTGGCGCGGAATGACTTCTTT
>JAITKW010000045.1 GCA_031278275.1 Candidatus Nomurabacteria bacterium
CAATTCTGCGCCACCCAGCAACAAGTTGGACAACCCCGCCAAATGCTTCATTTCTGAATCTGTAATCTTGCTCATTTCACAGAATTATACACGAAATGCGCAATTTTCCAACATTGAAAAAGGGCTTGTTGCATGATTCCCTCGTTTGTGAGTGCAGTCTTATTGCATAACTCCCCCATTCATGGGTACGGAGCCGTGACAGCCAATCGTCATTGGTGTCAGTCGGCTCCTCGCTTTAATCTGTCGTCACAGATTAAAGAGCCCCATGAAGAGGGAATTATGCAATAAGCCCTATTAAAAATATACCCCTTGTGAGCTTTAAGTATGCGTGGGATAAAGTTAAGGTTTTGTTACATAAAACCATTGACAGCGCGCAATGGACTTGATATACTGTAGATACTAATAGTTATTACTTGTTAATTTGATGGGCACTTCGTCCAACAGCAAGAAAGGTGAAATGAAAAGCAATATTGAAGAAGAAAAGCGGCGTATGAAGTTGTTGAGGTTGCGCGAGGAACGGCTCCGACAACTGAAGATTAAGCAGACGATTGAGAAAAACAAAAAATCAACGCAAAAACCTCAACCCAGCCAACCCAAAAATAATAATCATAGCTCGGGCAAGGCGAAAATACCCGCAACCAAAAATGATGCGAACAAAGTCAATTTGTCAGTGGCGACTAGGCGTGGCGAGATGAACCATGCGATTCGCATGAAGTTTCAGGACGTGAATGCTCAAGCGACACAACATATTGTGGGGATTCCGGTCAACAAATCGCGCTACAACGGCAATAACGGCGAGCAAATTTCCACAGGCGCTTTGCGACAAATGCGGCGGAACTTTAATGCGGTGCGCATCATTCCGATGGGCGGCGTGGGCGAGTTTGGTATTGGCAAAAACATGACTTTGATTGAATATAAAGATGAAATTGTGGTGATTGATATGGGCGTGCTGTTTGCGGGTAACGATTATCCTGGCGTGAATTATATGATTCCGGACATTAAATATCTTGAGCAGAACATGCATAAGGTGAAAGCGGTCGTGTTTACGCATAGCCATCTTGACCACATCGGTGCATGCCGGCATTTGTTGCCGAAGTTTGGCGGTCTTGTGCCGATTTATGCTACGGAGTTCACCATAAATATGATAAAAAAGCAAATAAATGAGTTGCCGGACGTGCCGAACTTGAATTACCAAATTGTCAACCCGTTTGAGCATAATATTGTCAAGGTGAGCGAACATTTGTCGGTGGAGCTGGTGCATACTTTGCATTCGGTGCCGGGAAACGTGTCAATTATTGTGCGTACGCCTTGCGGAAATATCGTTTATATGGGCGACTGGCGGTTTGAAAATAACCCGCTTTTGCCGAAGTTTGACATGGAGCGATTGGTGGAAGTGGCGCAAAAAGAGAAAATCCATCTTTTAGTGAATGAAAGCACTAATATTGACAGCCCTGGCACGCACCCGCACTCGGAGTACGATGTGGGCGAAAACATGGGCAAGGTGATGGATAATCATGCTAACGGACGGATTATTATCAGCTGTTTCTCGTCACAGATTATTCGCATGCAACTGGTGCTAGACGAGGCGAAAAAGCGCGGGCGCAAAGTGGCGTTTGCGGGTTTTTCAATGATAAACAACATGGAAGTAGCTTTGAAATCGCGTCAAATCAAGGTGCCGAAAGACGTGGTGATGAAAATGGAAGACATTATCAAGTTGCCTGATAATAAAGTTACGATAATCTGCACGGGGTCGCAAGGTGAACTAAATGCGGTTTTGAACCGCATGATAACCGGTGCGCATAGACATATCAAAATTAAAGCGACCGACACGATTGTGTTTTCCAGCAACCCAATTCCGGGCAATGAGCCACACGTGGTGGCGACCGTTGACGGGTTGCTACGTGAGGGCGCGCAAGTGATTCAGCACGGCAAAAACCACATTCATAATCTTGGGCCGTTGCATTTGTCGGGGCATGCTTATTATGAAGATCATGTGCGATTGGTGCAGACCTTGAAACCGTTGAATTATTTGCCCAATCACGGCGAGTTTTATATGCTGGAGCATAATGCCCAGATGGCGGAGATGGTTTGCGGTATAGACAAAAGAAATATTTTGGTTTGTGATGATGGCGATATTGTGGAATTATTTGATGATAAAATCAAGAAAAGTGGGCGGGTTGAGGTTGGTAGCGAATTGTACGATAATAGCGGGAATAAGGTGCATGAAGCGGTGGTGAAAGACCGGATTCATATCTCAACTGAGGGGATTTTTGCGATTATTCTGACGATTTCCAAAAAGACGGGGCGACTTTTGAAAACGCCGGACATCGTGTCGCGGGCGTTCATTTATCTTGACACATCAGAGGAGTTGATTGGCAAAGTGCGTTATTATCTCCGCACCAAAACTGACCGCTCAGTGCAAACGGACATTGAACTGGCGGCTTTGAAACAGGAAATTAAAGATGACGTGGCGCATATTTTATATGATTCCACTGGTCATACGCCGGTGGTAATTCCGGTGATTAACAAGATTTGAGTTTCAAGAATGCTGGGCTTGCTACAACCGATGAAGTTGTAGCTATGGCTTGTTGCGAGCGATTTGAGTTTTTAAGAATAATGAACTTGCTCGCCTGTCAAGGCATCAAGCGTGAAAAAATCTTGGATTTGGTAATTGTCGCCGGTGACGCTGGCGACCGCAAGAATGGGGTTGAAGTTGGGGATTTTGTGGAGCTTGGCGAAAACCGTCACGCCGATTTGCATTTTATGCAACTTGTCGTTTGTGATGGCGCTTAAGCCATCGCCACGCTCGGTGGTTTTGCGGTATTTGACTTCTGTAAAAAAGTATTTTTCGCCATGTTTTGAAATGATGTCAATTTCAACAAGTTTGGTTTTGAAATTGCGGGCGAGGATTTCATGCCCCAAGTCTTCCAACATTTTCGCCACCATATTTTCCGCTTGGTTTCCGATTTTTGTTGTATTTTTTACAATATTCTTGGCGGGCGAGGTTTTTGCGTTCGGCGACTGGTATTTTTGCAACGGCTGAACGCTCAACCGATGCTCCGGACAAGTCCCCCATTTTTCAATTGCCTCAAAATGCATTTTTGTGCCATACCCCACATGTTTCTCAAAGCCATATTCCGGATATTTCGTTGCCAATTTTGTCATATAATCATCACGCGCCACTTTTGCCACAATTGCCGCCGCCGATACCGCCTTGATTTTTTGGTCAGCCTTAATGAGGGTTGTGGTGTAACGTTCCAAAGCCGTACCAGCCAAAAAGTTGATAGTGCCGTCAATAATGATTTCACCAAACGCCACCTTGCTTTTTTGTGCCTCTTCCACCGCCCGCCTTGTCGCCAATTTCAGCGCCGACCCCAAGCCGTTCTCGTCAATTTCTCCAGCCATCACCCAACCAAACCCCACGCCAGCGCCAGAAGTCAGCACTAATTCTGACAATTTTTCACGACATTTTTTTGAAAGCATTTTGCTGTCCGCCAACCCTGCGACTTCCTCTGTCAAAACCACTGCGCCAACTACAAGAGGCCCCGCAATGGAGCCTCTGCCAACTTCGTCAATGCCCAAAATCGCCATTATTCGGCTGGCTCTTCAGAGTCCTCTTTTACATCTTTTTTCTCTTCTTGGACTTCTTCTGTTTTTTCTTCGGCGATTAAAGTTTTTTCCGCCTCTTTATTTGCTTCATCTTCGGGTGTTATCGCTTCCACTTTCTTGTCCGTCTTATTTTCAGTCGTTACTTGACTGGTGTCAACTGTCACATCATTGATTGCTTGCCTGTCAAAATCCATGCCCGTCAACCGTGCGGATTTACCGCTACGACTACGCAAATACGACAAATTATTACGGCGCACCTTGCCACGTGCCATCACTTCAATCTTTTCAATCAACGGCGAATGGATTAAAAAGCTCTTCTCTACGCCCACACCGGAAGCAACTTTACGCACCGTAATCCGCGCCGTATGCGACTGCATGCGGTCAGTGCGAATTACCGTACCGCGAAACATCTGCACACGCTCTTTGTCGCCCTCTTTGATTTTCTGATAAACCTTGACCGTGTCACCACTTTTCACCGCCACAACCGCCGGTTTTTTCATGGTGTCATTCACTTGCTTAATTAGTTCAAAACCTGAAATCATATTCTCGCCTTCTTATAAAACTTTCACAAATTGTAGCATACTTTGCATTAGTTTGCAAAGGGGTATATAATAAATCCATGAAAAAAGTGGAGAGATTAGTTAAATACTTTACGCCAGAACGCTATTTGTTGGATCTGACGTTAGACAAAAACAACTTGCGATTTTCCGGAATTGTCAATATTCACGGGCTCGCCAAAGACAAAACCATCAAATTACACCAAAAAGGCTTGACCATCACAAAAGTTGAGCAAGGGGCTGACCCGCTCAAGTTTGAGGTGACAGACGATGCGCTGATTATTTATGGCGTGCGCACAGAGGCGATTGAGCTAGTAATCAAGTTCAGCGGTGCGATTTCCGAACAAATGCACGGCTGTTATCTTTCAAAATATCAATTTGACGGGTTTGAGGAGCGGGTTGTTGCCACGCAATTTGAAAGTCATTTTGCGCGAGAATGTTTTCCGTGCGTTGATGAACCGGAGGCAAAGGCGATTTTCAGCTTGCGGTTGATAACTGATGACGAAAAAGACACGGTGCTGTCAAATATGCCAATCTTGAAACAAGAAAAGTTGGGCGACCGCCAAATCGCAACGACTTTTGCGCCCACCCCCAGAATGTCAACTTATTTATTGGCGTTTGTGGTCGGCAAGTTTCACAAAGTTTCCGCCAAAAACCAACATGGCGTGACGATTTCAACCTATGCCCCGCTCAATCAACCGCTGAAATCGCTGGACTTCGCCAATCAAATTGCTTGTGAAAGTTTGGATTTTTATTCCGACAAGTTTGAGTCGGCGTATCCTTTGCCGAAGTTAGACCAAGTAGCCTTGCCAGATTTTGAGGCGGGTGCGATGGAGAATTGGGGACTAGTGACATATCGTGAAAGTTTTTTGTTGTTTGACGAAACGGTGGCTTCGGTCACTTCACAAATTGCGATTGCCTCTGTTATTGCACACGAATTGTCGCACCAATGGTTCGGCAATTTGGTGACGATGGCGTGGTGGGATGATTTATGGCTGAACGAGAGTTTCGCCACGATGATGGCAACGATTTGTCTGGATGCCATTCACCCCGAATGGAAAGCGATGGAGGATTTTTGGACGGCGGAGCGCCCGTACGCCATGGATCGCGATTCTTTGCAAAGCGTGCAACCTATCAAGCAAGATGTGGCGCACCCAGATGAAATCCAAACTTTGTTTGACGGGGCAATTGTGTATAGCAAGGGCGCGTGCTTGATGTTTATGTTGAAAAATATAATTGGCGAAGAGGCTTTTTATAAGGGCTTGGCGGACTATTTCAAAGATTTTGCTTATACCAATGCGGTGGGCGATAATCTCTGGCACAAACTGAGTAAATATACCACCGTTGATATTTTATCTTTGATGAATCAATGGTTGTCCAAGCCAAATTATCCCGTCATTGCGAAAGATGGCAGCCAAAAATCCATCACGGGAGCTGGTGGCACTTATCCTGTTCCGACCGTTACTGACGATTTGTCCGGTTATTATGTTTTGGATTTGAATGATGGGGTGTTGGAAAATGCAGTGGCGACATTTTCCGATAAAACTTTGGAGCAGAAATTGCGCATTTTGATGGATAGTTATCTGCTCGCGAAAAATAATCTGTTAAAATCCGCTAAGTTGTTGCCGATTTTGCAAGAAATGCGTTTGGAGCAAAGCGAGGCGGTGTGGTTTATGACTGGAAGATTGTTCAAATTGTTGCAGTTATTTATTGAAACTAATAGCCCGACTGAAACCAGATTTCGGGGATTTATGGGTCATATCGCAAAAAAGCAATACAAAAAACTGGGCTGGGAAGCTAGCCCCAAAGAACTTGCGATAACCACTGAACTTCGCATGATGATTTTATCATATATGATATATTCTGAACGCAAAGAAGTCATCGCTAAAGCCTTGTCAAAATATGCGGAAGATTTGATAGCCATTGACAAAGATTTGCGTTCTTTGATTATTGCCACCAAAATCAAAAACGATTTTTCGGAACCGCTGTTGAAAAAACTTTTATTGGATTACAAAAACGCCACCGCACCCGACCTCAAGGAAGATATTTGTCGTGGCATTACTGGTCAGTTCAAACACCTTGATGTGATTTATTACATCTTTGATTTTATCCAAGATTTCGGCAACGTGCGTCCGCAAGACACTTTGAGTTGGCTGGCGGGATTGTTGCGAAACACTCACACTGGACAATCAGCGTGGAAGTTTGTCAAGGATAACTGGGGTTGGCTGGAAAAACATTTTGCGGGTGGCAAAGGATTGGGCAGTTATCCGCGCGTGGTGGTCGGGGCGCTGAAAACCGCTGAGGATTTGAAAGACTACAAGAAGTTTTTCGGACAATTTGCCGACCGTCCAGAGTTATCTCGCGACATTGCGCTGGGCATTGAGGAGCTGGAAAAGAAAATCAAGCTCATCGCCAATAATCAGGCTGAGGTGGAAACTTATTTGGCTCAGTAGCGTCAAAAACAGCGCGCAATTTCTTCAGCTGAAGTTGAAGCTTATTTATCTTGGTGATGTCAAGACAAGCTCATTTAATTGATAAAACGACCAAAACATCATTTTTTGCGATGAAAATCTGGCAATTTGGCGAGTTGCTTACGGAGTTTTTGGCGGGCGTGGGGGGTGAATAGTTTTTGGAGCCATGATTCGCGGGGGATTTGGTTTTTGGTGGTGATGATTTCGATGATGTCGCCGTTTTTTAGGAGGG
>JAITKW010000065.1 GCA_031278275.1 Candidatus Nomurabacteria bacterium
GGGACGGTTCTTCAAAAAACAAAATGTGTTCGTCTATCATGAGCAAGAAAAAGCCACTTTTGCGCAAAGTGGCTTTTCTTAGAATTGGGACAGCTATTTGCAATTGCAAGTGTTGGAACCGCAAGCGCAAGCGTCACCAGAAACTTGGTCGGCAAGGTCGCTGAGATAAAATCCAACGACACCTGCGACAATTGGCGCGGCGATATAAGCCAGTAAGACTTGCAAAGCGTTGGTGCCTTCTACGGTAAACGCCTCTAAGGCGATTGCCAGCGCTGGGTTTATGGCGAAACCCCCATCAATCTGGAAGAAGTTTGAAGAAATGACAATAGCGAATAATAGCGCCGATACGAAACCAGCACCAATGACACTCGCAAAGGTCCAAGCACTTCTTTTGAACTTCAAAGCACGCGCGAAGAAAAACGCAATGATGGCGGCACCAATCGCCTCAATTGCCACAATCCCCCACAAGTTGCTATCTTCAGTGATAGCGGAAAGCTTCGTCAAAGTCGGCGCTAGTTCGCCCGCACCGTTGACAAAACTTTGCATCACGAGCCATGCCAGCATGGCACCAATCAGTTGCGCAAAAATGTAAAACACGCCACGAATGACTGATATACGGCGACTCGCCATTAAACCAATCGTGACAAGTGGGTTGATATTAGCCCCCGAAAGCGGGTAAACCGCCATCGTAATGCCTACTATCGCAAACATCAAATACAGCGGCTGATAAAAACCAAGTGCAATAAATAGTAGCGTCAACAAAAACGCACCAATTATTTCACCGGCAATCGCACCAATGATTTTTGGAGTTTTGAAAATCGTCAAAATCCCCTCATTGCTGTCGTATTTTTTGCGGAAAAAATACTTCACCGCTTCTTTTGCCCCAGTCGCCGCAGGTTTTGCCGTAATCACCGTTGCCTCACGCACCGGCTCCTTGCTAGCCACTTTTGTAACAGTTTTTGTTACAGTTTTCGTTGATTTATTTGTTGTTTTCTTTGCCCCACCGGCTGTTCTGTTAGTTTTGGCTTTCTTAGTTGCCATTCTACCTCCTTAATTAGTAAAGATAAGTTTATTGTATCACATTTTTTTGTGTTACAATAGTTTTATGGGAATAATTATTAAACAAAATGATGAACGCACCAAACTTCAAGAGAGAATTGCGGCGGAACTCAAAGAAAAAATGTCTACAACTAGCCTTGACGATCAAGAATTGCCAGATTTAGTTGAGGGCTCAGAATACGTCAAAGATTTTGAAAAAGAATCAACTTTGAAGTTTTGGATTAAAGTTTTTGCGATTTTGATATTGGTCGCTATCATGGCAGTTTTATTTTTCATATTCAAAAACTAAAAGTTTTGTTATAATATATAATATATGGAAAATTACGGAAAAATCAAAAAGCAGTTAATTGATTTGGCAAAAAAGTCAGATGAGCCGAGAGCGGTGTTACGTTCAAAGGTTTTCAAAGATTTGCAAGCGAAAATCAAGAATCTGCCGAAAGAAAAAAGAGCTGATTATGGCAAGCAGTTAAATCAATTGAAGTCGGAGCTTCAAAACTTTATTGAGCATTTGGAAAACGAAAAAATTGATGCGATTGTGGATACGTTAGACGTGTCAGCGCCATATGTAGCGAATGTTGGGGCGAATGATTTGCCACAACTTTTGTCGGCGGAACATGGGACGAAACACCCGCTGATGAGTGAGCTGGAAAGAATTGTGAATATTTGGCGGGCGATGGGTTTTGAATCGGTGGAAGCGCGGCAATTAGATGATGATTTTCATATGTTTAAGTCTTTGAATTTTCCGGAGGGACATCCGGCACGGGATAATTTTGATACTTTTCACACTGAAGATGGTTTTATTCCGCCTGCGCATACGTCCGCAATGGAAAATCGGATTTTGAAAGCGGGGAAAGAGTTGCTGGAAAAAGAGGACAAAACGATTGCGTCAGTGTCTTATGGGCGGTGTTTTAGGAATGAAGACGTGGACGCAACGCACGAGCATACTTTTTATCAATGCGAGGGCGTGTTTGTGAGTCGTGACGCGAATTTGTCGCAAATGTTGGGGCTGCTCAGGTCGTTTTTTGAACAATATTACGAACAAAAATTGAACATCAAAACTCAGCCTGCGTTTTTCCCGTTCGTGGAGCCTGGTCTGGAGTTCTTGATTGAAAAGCCGGTGGCACTCGGTGGCAAAAAAGGCGAGTTCTTGGAAATGTTGGGGTGTGGCATGCTTCACCCGAACGTGCTGTCCATGGCGGGGATTGACCCCGAGGAATATCATGGTTTTGCGTGGGGCGGCGGCGTTGATAGATTAGTGATGTTGAAATATGAGATTGACGACATTCGCTATTTTGAGTCAGGGAAATTGAAGTTTTTGAAGGAGTTTTGATGAAAGAAGTTGATAAAATTAACCTTAACGAGCTTCAAGAAATGTCCGAAAAAATGTTCGGGGCGATGGTTAAGGCTGATGAAAAAGTGCGCACCAAAATCAAACAAATTATCGCCGGAGTGGTTTATGAGTAGTCACGTGGATATTGAAAAATGGCGAAAGATGACGATTTTTGAGCAAATGGGGAATATTGGCT
>JAITKW010000069.1 GCA_031278275.1 Candidatus Nomurabacteria bacterium
GATCCATTATAACATAAGCAGGTCAAAAACAAGCAAGAAAAATCTAGCCGGCTGTTTTTTTTAGGTCTTGTTGCACAACCGCCCATGAACGGGGCTCTTTAATCTGTGACGACAGATTAAAGCGAGGAATTGCCTGACACCAATAACGATTGGCTGTCACAATTCCGTACCCGTGAATGGGCAGTTGTGCAACAAGACTCTCTTATCCCCACTTGTTTGCACTAAATGTTTATGTTGCTAATATTGACCGTGAAATTGAGGGGATTTTGGTGCAACTGACAGGGCTGAGTCCGGGCGGCGGCTTTAGTCGTGGCGCCACATACACTGCCGGTTCGGCTAATACTTATGACATATGGGTAAAGTATACAAAACTATAAAAAACATGTTAAAATGGAGGTAATATGCAAGACAATTCAATATTCAATAAATCAGACAAGAAGAGCAAAGACGTTCCTTTGCCAAGATTGCCGAAACTTTCGCACCAAACGTTAATGCGGGGTGCGGTAGTGGCGGTTATCGTGATTTTGGGCGCGGTGGTGTTGATGCAAAGGCAAAAGATAGACAGCCTCAGCAACGGTTCGCCAACGACAGAACAGATAAAAAAAGAAGCAGATGAACTGAAAGTTAAAGTTGCGAAATTGATGGAACTGCCAGATGAAGATGCTACGATTGCCACCGTTGAAGACGCGGAAAAACTGAAAGCGCAAGCGTTTTTCGCCAAAGCTGAGAACGGAGACAAGGTCTTGATTTTCACTGAAAACAAGAAAGCGGTGGTTTATCGCCCGTCTACCAATATCATCATCAATTCTGGGCCGATTGTAATTAGCGGTAGTGAAAGTATAGGAGGCGCTGAGGTGCGGGAGTAATTATGAAAGAGTCAGTTTTCACAAAAATCATTAACGGCGAGATCCCAGCGTATAAGGTTTATGAAAACGATAGGGTTTTGGCGTTTTTGGATATTCACCCTTTGACCGATGGGCATGTGCTGTTAATTCCTAAAGACCAGATTGATTATTTATTTGACTTGCCAGATGAAGATTATGAGTATTTGTGGCAGATGGCGAAAAAAATAGCACGTGCGCTAAAAAAGGCGATGAAAACTTTGCGGGTGGGGGTAGTTGTGGAAGGGTTCGCGGTGCCACATATACATATTCATTTGGTTCCCATCAACAATGACCAAGAATTAAAACATGGCGCGCGGCGCGCAAATATGTCCGAAGAAGAGTTTAAGGAAATTGCTAAAAGGATAAAAGCTGAAATTGATTTTTGAAAATGTTGAAGATTATTGTAGTCGGCAAAAAGACCGAACCGTTTATTGAGGCGGGAATTGAGAATTATGAAAAACGTTTGGGGAGGCAATTCAAACTGAATTGGGTGGTAGTGCCGAACTCCAACAAAGCAGATGAGGCGCAAATGATTTTACGAAACTTGAAGTTGGACGATTTTGTGATTTTGCTGGACGAAACGGGCAAAAATCTGTCTTCGCTGGAGCTTGCTGACCTTTTAATGGATAAGTTTAATGGTGCGCGAAACATCGTGTTTGTGGTGGGCGGGGCGTTTGGCGTGACGGACGGTGTGAAAAAGCGAGCAGATTTTATCTGGTCTTTGTCGCGGTTGGTTTTTCCGCATTCCATCGCATGGCTAATTTTAGTGGAGCAACTTTATCGCACTGAGAAGATTTTGGCGAAACACCCATACCATCATTTTTAGGGCGCACTTAAACGTGTTTAGGTTATCTTTAGGCTCTGGATAAATTGGAAAAACAAAGGGTGCGGTCGCATGGGACGAGAATGAAACTCAGGGTGGCTCTGGGTGGCTTGAAAAAACTTTAGTTTGGGCGCTTCAACGAATTCCACCAATTTGCCATCAGGGCTAGCGCCACTGACCACCACGCCGCCTTGCTCAATTTCCGGCAAAAACTTTTGGTTGACTTCGTAGCGGTGGCGGTGCCTTTCAACCAAATCCGTTTTGCCATAAATCAAAGCGGTATGAGAATCGGCGGTTAGTTTGGCGGGGTAATCGCCCAGTCGCATGGTACCGCCAGTGGATTCCTTACCTCGTTGCCCTTCCATAATATAAATGACGTTCTCTGGCGTTTCTTTGTCAAACTCTTCGGAATTGGCACGAGCCAGCCCCGCTCGCCTGGCAGCAGCAATCACCGCCACTTGCAAACCAAGACATAACCCCAGATAAGGCTTATCGTTCGCCAAGGCGTATTCGGCGGCGGCAATTTTGCCCTCAATGCCACGTGACCCAAAACCGCCCGGCACCAAAAGCCCGTCAACAGAGGCAAAATCCTCATCAGTGGCGGTTTCCGCATTTATCCATTGCAATTCCAAATTAACGTTGCTGGCAAAAGCGGCGGCTTTTAACGCCTCCGTAACGGAAATGTAAGTGTCGGTATTGCTGACGTACTTCGCCACTAAGCCTACCGAAACCGTTTTGGCGTATTTTTGGGAAGCTTTGCGGTTGAGTTCTTGCCAAGTTGACATATCGGGCGCTTGGTCATCGCTAGTCAACTTGCTTAAGGGGCGCATAATGCCGCCTTTTAAGGCGTTTAGAGGCACTTCATAAACGGTTTCGGCGTTGGGGAACAAAATTACATCATCTTCAGGCACGCCCGTGAAAGTGGCGATTTTGTTGGCGATGGAGTTTTGGCTGATTTTGTCCACTCGTGCCACAATCATATTGGGAATAATGCCAAAAGTCCGGAGGTCGTGAATGGAGTTTTGGGCTGGCTTGGTCTTGAACTCATGGCTAGTCACAAGGTACGGTATAAACACGACATGGGTGTAAAAACAATTTTCGTGCCCCACCCTGCTCGGAAACTCACGCAAAGCCTCAATGAAATGCACCCCCTCAAAATCGCCAACCGTGCCACCAATTTCCACGATATGAATGTCGCTGTCAAACTCCCTAGCGGTTTCCTCAAAAGTGTCCTGAATAACCCCAGTGACGTGTGGCACCAACTGCACTTCGTTACCGCCAAACTTCCCCGCCCGCTCGGCCGTGATGATTTTTTGCATAATTTTCCCAGAGGTGCTAATACAACTGCTGGTAGTTTCAATGTCCAAAAACCGCTCGTAGTGTCCCAAATCCAAATCAGTTTCCGCACCGTCCTTAGTCACGAAACATTCCCCGTGTTTGCCAGGGTTAAGCAACCCAGCGTCCACGCTGTAATACGGATCAAACTTTTGGATTGACACTTT
>JAITKW010000036.1 GCA_031278275.1 Candidatus Nomurabacteria bacterium
CCGCCACTCATTGAACCATAACTGGGACTGACGCTGGTAATGGTTGGGCTATCAGGGCGATAATCGTTAGCCATAGCCGTAAAAACCACCGTAGCTAAGTAAGTATCGGCTGGAATTGAATAATCAACCTTAACGCCAAAAGTCACAATCACCGGCGTGCCAGTTGTGGCAGTCGGAAAAGAGCTACTGTCAACCGTAACTGGCTGAGTATTCTCCCCGCCGTCCGGCACAGCAAACCAAACTTGGTCGTTGCCTTTATCCGTATTTGGCGAAGTACTTAAGTCAGCTAGAGTCGCGCCCCATTGATTGGGACTAATCATACTAAGAGCGGTCAACGTCCCAGTGACTGGGTCAATCTTGTAATTTGAACAATCGCTAAAAGCAACTAGCTGCAGGCAGTTATATTCGGACTTGGTTTTAAGGGTTGTGGTATAACCGGCGGGGTTGTCTGTGGTGGTGGCAATAGTCAGGCTAGTGGTTTTAGCCTCACCACCAGGCTTAAGCCCTGTGACATCATCAAGCAAGCTAATGTCCAAAGACAAGCTGGGGTTTTCCGGCTTAAGCGGGTTTGCTGGGTCAGCCAAAACATCAACCAAGGTGGGCGGGAAGATAAACAAACAAGTTGCAATGGTTAAAGTAGTAAAAACCAACCAGCGAGCCAGGTTGGAGCTAAAGGGGCTTGATGGAGTCATGAAAGACTCCTTTGGATTAGGAAACTAGCGGAACGCAACGAGAGAGAGAGAGAGAGAGAGAGAGAGAGAGAGAGTCCTCTCCACTTGCGCCAACATAACAACCGATAGACTATCAGTTAACATTAACGCCTTTTGCACTCCCTCACCTCGTCTTAACATAACAACCTCATTGTAACACAAGCACTATCCCAAAATCAAGCTCCGATTTATTTCACTTCTTTGATTTTTTGGAAAAAGTGTAATATAATTTTCACAATCTAAATAAAGGATTATTATGCATAAAGAAAGCCACACTTATCATTGGTGCGACATTTTGTTGTGATGAGCTATTTTGAAGTAAGCTTGATTAAAGTTTTATCCATGAGCGATACCTTGACTTATGCATACACAAAAAATCTTGCCATCGGCACGATTGTCCACGTTCCGCTCCGCCACAAAACCGTCATGGGTGTTGTAATAAAAAAAGTGAACAAGCCGAGTTTCAAAACTAAAGAGGTGATTGATGTTGTGGAAAATACACCAATCCCCCCACATCTCATCAAAATCGCTTTTTGGTTGAGTAAATATTACAACACCCCCCTGCCAGTAGTTTTTCAAACCGTGCTACCAAACGGACTGGACAAAACTCGCCGAGAAAGTAACCAGAAAAATCACCCCAACCACAAGTCACAACTTGCGCCTCCGCCTCTGAACGCTACACAAACCAAAGCCATTTATGACATCAACCATAACCCCAGCCGAACTATTTTATTGCACGGGGTCACTGGCTCTGGCAAAACCAACATTTACATCAAACTCATCTTGGACACTCTCAAAAACGGCCGCTCTTCCATCTTGCTCGTTCCAGAAATTGCTCTCAGTTCACAATTGGTCTATAATCTTAAAGCTATCTTTGGGGACATGGTCACACTTATGCATTCCGGTCAAACCGAATCCGTCCGCCACCAACTTTGGCAAAAATTATTACGCGAAAAAACTCCACAAATTATCATCGGCCCACGTTCAGCCATCTTCGCCCCCGTTCACAATTTGGGGTTAATCGTAGTTGATGAAGCCCACGACAACAGTTATAAGCAAGACAAATCCCCCAAATATCACACTTTGCGGTTAGCTTCAGCGTTTACCATATTTAACCAAAACCTCAAAGTCATATTCGGTACCGCCACTCCAAATATCATTGATTTTTTGTATGCCAAACAAAAAAAATCGTGCGTTAGTATCCACAGCAAAGCCAACCAAAATGCCGTTACGCCATCTATTATCGTAGTTGATTTGAAAAACCGCGACCAGATGAAAAAACATCGTATCTTCAGCGACCAATTGCTCCACGCTATTGAAACTTGCTTAAAAAACCACCAACAATGCTTGATTTTCCACAATCGGCGTGGTAGCGCCAGCCTGACTTTGTGCGATAGTTGTGGCTGGCAAGCCCTATGCGATGAATGCCTCTTGCCTCTGACTTTACACGCTGACCACTTTCAATTCGTTTGTCATGCTTGTGGCAAAAAATTCAAAGTCCCCCTCTCTTGCCCAGAATGCCAGAACACTTCTATTGTACATAAAGGCATTGGCACTAAACTGATTGAAAGCGAACTGTCTAAATTATTTCCAAAAGCCCGTATCGCCCGTTTTGACCGTGACACGCCAAAAGAATTGTCCATGAACAATATTTATGAACAAGTAAAGTCCGGCTCAGTCCAAATCCTCATCGGCACCCAATCCATCGCCAAGGGGTTTGACCTGCCTAATTTAGCCCTCGTTGGCGTAATTCAAGCGGATCAAGGTTTGTCTTTGCCGGATTTCTCCTCCGAAGAGCGCACTTTTCAATTATTGTCTCAAGTCGTTGGTCGGGTGGGGCGGAACAACAACACCACAAGCGCCATTATCCAAACTTATCAACCAGACCACCCCGTGATTCAGTTTGGGATAACCCAAAATTACTCAGATTTTTATGAATATGCCTTGAAAAAACGTCACCATGCCAACTTTCCACCATTTTGCTTTCTCTTAAAACTAACTTACACCGGCAAAACTGAAAAAAATGCTTTCACCAATTGTCAAAAACTCGCCCAATCCATCAAGTCCAACTTTCAAGATGTCCACGTCACGTCTCCCACGCCAGCTTTTTATGAACAAGGCAAAGACGTTTTTCGTTGGCAAATTATCATCAAAAGCCCCAAGCGCGAGCGCTTGAACCAAATCTTGGGACAAACCAAATTGGGAAATAATTGGCAATTTGACCTCGACCCCAGTGGAATATTATAACTAAATGCGGTATAATCACACTCATGAATAAGATTTTAACCACCCCTGACCCGCGCTTGCGCATGAAGTCCAAAAAAGTTTCGGAAATTACCCCCGAAATTAAAAAAATTATCCAAAGCATGATTGCTCTCAGTTTGGACTGGGAAAAATCCCACCCCCACGAACTCTCTGCCGCCATGGCAGCCCCGCAAATCGGCGAAAACGTCCGGATTATCATCTTACGTAACGACCTTGACAACAAAAACGACACCAATTTCACCGTCCTCATCAACCCCGAAATTGTCAAAGCCGAAGGCGTACTTGAAACTGATTATGAAGGTTGCCTGTCCGTGCCAAGAGTTTATGGCTTAATAAAACGCCACAGCAAAATCCGTGTCAAAGCCCTTTTAGACACCGGCGAAGAAGTGCGTTTCAAAATCAGCGGTGGATTTGCACGCACCATTCAACACGAAATTGATCACTTGAACGGCATTTTGTTCATTGACCATATCAAAAACCAAACAGATGCGTTTTTTGAATTGGACAACAAGGGAAATCTGCAACCATTGGATTACGAGACTGAAATCAAAAACAATCGCGAGCTTTGGGGCGAAGATGAATAAAAAAATTGTTTTTTTCGGCAACGAGCAACTTGCGCAAGGTCTTGGGCGACCTTTTACGCCAACTTTTGACATTTTACTCGCCAAAAATTACCAAATTACCGCAATTGTTTTGCCGGAAGACCCCGCCAAGAACACCATCTCGCGCAAGAAAAAAACGCCCATGATAATTGAAAAAGCCAATCAACATCATATCCCCTTAATTTTCGCAAATACAACCCCGAACTTGGCGGAAATATTAGCCAATCTTAATGCCGAGATTGGCATTCTTAGTTCTTTTGGCAAAATCGTTACGCAATCCATTATTGACATTTTTCCAAACGGCATTTTGAACGTTCACCCCTCTTTGCTTCCCAAATATCGTGGCACCACTCCCATTGAAACGGCTATTTTGAACGGGGATAAGACGGTTGGGGTTTCGGTGATGAAGTTGGTTGCAAAAATGGACGCTGGGGTAATTTATGCTCAAAGAAAAATCGAAATCGGCAAAGACAATACCAAAGACGAAATATACGAAAAATTGGCGACCGCTGGGGCGGAAATGACGAACCAAGTTTTGAATGATTTTGACGAAATTATACCCACCAAGCAAGACGAAACAAAGGCAACTTACACCCAAAAACTCAACAAAGAACTCTCAATCTTGAAACCCCAAGAAAAGACCGCCAAAAGATTACATAACGAAGTTCGCGCTTATCTCGGTTTCCCCAAATCCAAACTATCAATTTCGGGCGTAAACTGCACAATCACCCTTACGCATGTCGCCACACAACCCCAAACCGAAATTGACCCAAAGTGCCAAGACGGCAACTACCTCATTATTGACCGTTTGATCCCAGAGGGACGCAAAGAAATGACCGCCACCGACTTCATCAACGGTCGTCACCGCTAGCCACGAAAAACATCATAAAACCTTGTCTTTTGTCGCCAACTTCATCAACGGTCGTTGCCGTTAGCCCCCAAAATCTCAGCTTTATTTGTCATGATTTCATTTTTCAGCTCGCCCGCCACCTTAGCCACAATCTGTTGATAGTCGGGACGATTTTTAGCCAACCAATAAATGGAAGCAAACTCTTTCTCCAACTCCGGCGTATCACTCGCAAAACCACCCTTTTCAATCAATAGTTTATAAAAATCGTGGTTTTTATAATCCCCACTTTCCGCCAACATCGCTTTCACAGTCGTTTCATCACCATCAATCACCCGTTCAAACTCTCTCACTTGCTCGTCAGTCAACCCTTCCGACATCTTGACGCCAACCCGAATTTCCAATTCTTCTTGTGTATGCGCCAAAAACTCTTTTTTCTGAACATCTGGCAACCCGCTTAAGCCCACCTCTTCCAAAAAATCGTTATCTAATTTGAACATATTGCCCCCTTACTTAATATATCATATCACAACTTTTGCAATTTTGTTTCACGAATAAATAATTTCAGCCTATCTCCGACCTCAAGGTGGATTTTGCGCTCAGTTTTGATTGACAACCCGCACATCTCCCCCGCCACTGCTTCTGAAACTTCAATTTTTTCTCTTTGGACTTTATCCACTTCCGCTTCCGCCACCACCGTTTTTCCGCGCACTACCCGAATTTTATAACCGCTCATCACCTTACCTTTCAAAACCTCGCCCCCCGCAATCACGCTACTCCGACTAGTCCGAAACACACCCCGCACCACCAATTCACCCATCTCCATTTCAATTACTTCTGGCGGCAACAAATCTTCAACTTCCTTGTTCACGTCATCTAGCAACTCATAAATCACATTAAAAATCCTGACCGGCACA
>JAITKW010000051.1 GCA_031278275.1 Candidatus Nomurabacteria bacterium
AGTCATCCCCCAAGTAGAACTACTTTACAACGACCTTCACCAAGCTTTACCGCTAATCACGGAAATCATGGTGGGCGTTTCACGTTTCATCATTAAGTGGTGGTGGGCAATTGGCGGCGTGATTATCGTCATAATTATATTATTCATTCAATTCTTGCGCACTAAAACCGGTACGCACCTCAAACATTCTTTTGCACTCAATGTTCCAGTTTTCAAAGGCCTGTTCCGCCGTTTATACATGGCGCGCTTCTCTCGCACCGCTCAGATTTTGCTGGAATCAGGCGTGCCAATCTTGGACATGATGGAGATTTCCTCCAGCGCCGTTAACAACTCCGTGATTGCTGAAAGCATTGAAAAAGCTGCCGAGCTCGTCAAGGGAGGCAAGGCTTTATCCGAATCACTAAAAATCCAAGATTATATCATGCCCATTGTCCCGCAAATGATTTCCATCGGCGAACAATCCGGCAAAATGGACGACATGTTCGGCAAAGTGGCGGAAGTTTTGGAAAGGGAAGTGGACGAAGAAATCCGCACCATCTCCACCATGATTGAACCAATTTTGATGGTTTTCCTCGCCATCGTAGCCGGTGGCATGTTATTCGCCGTATTGTTCCCAATCTATGCACTTGTCAATATGGTGTAGTCCATCGCAGGTAATTTATCACTTCGCACGGCAAGCGTTCAGAGTTTGAAGAAAATCCAGTAGCTGGCGTGAAAAAACCTCTTACAACAAGAGGTTTTTTCGGGACGACAGATTAACTTACCTAATTGTGACGATAGTTTCTTTGGTTTTAATCTTGTTTAACGTGATGGTCAAAATCCCATCTCGTAACACTGCGTCCACACCATCCTCGGACACATCAACTGGAAGTTTGATTTGTTTAGAAAACTCACCCCAGTAGCATTCTTGGATGTGCCATTTGACTACATCGGCTTCATCGCCACCAGAGATTTTGCCGGTAATCGTCAGAGTTTGATCCGAAACAGACACGGCAACCCGTAAGTCCTCTTTCCGGACACCCGCAGTTCGGGCTTTGACGACAAGCTTGTCGACCGTTTCATAAACGTCAACCGCTAGCTCCATGAGAAAGTCCTCCTCTCCACCTGCTGGTTGTTGTTCTTCCCACCCCGTTGTTGCAACCGTTTCGCTGGCAACGATTTCATTCGTAGCGTTTTCGTCATCACTCAAAAACGCAGCGGTTAATTCGTCTGCCATCAAAAGGTCATTTTCTTCTTTGCGAGCCATTTTTTCCTCCACTTAGGCTTACTGTACATAATAATACCTTAAGTAGGATATATAATCAAGAGTTTATTTAGCAAAATGTGAAAATTACACTTTTTATGGTTGCCAAAAGAGGTAAAAGCCGGCAAAATATTGACATGGAAAGCCTTCTTGATCTCATTATGCCGGAAAATTGTGTGATTTGTGGCGCTAAGGGAAAGTCACTTTGCCCAAATTGCAAGCAAAAAATTATTGCCGAAAGCAGCAATTTTTGTTTAGAATGTGGCAATTTTATTGAAGAAAGTTGCCCAGACTGCCGATTGCCTTATCAAAAGTCATACACAGTGGGTTTTCGCGATGAGGCGGTTGGGAAAATTGCGGAAAAATATAAGTTTTCGTCAAAACGAAGCCTCGCACGCCAAATCACTGACATTTTGATGAACATTTTGCCAGATTTTTCGCCAGATACCGTTGTCGTGCCAATTCCCACCATCAAAAAACATGTCAGAATGCGGGGATTAGACCACACAAAGAAAGTCGCAAAACAGTTGGCAAAAGCCAAAAAATGCCGATTTTCACCTTTGGTTTCGCGCATGAACGATTCGGTGCAAGTCGGGGCAAACGCCAAAAAGCGCCTTGAACAAGCAAAAACCGCTTTCAAAATTGATGAAAAAGAATTGAAAAAAGTGTTTAACGAAAAGAGCGCGGTATTTTTGTATGATGACATCTCCACCACGGGAAGTACCATCAAAGAATGCGCCAAGTTATTAAAAAAATCCGGTATCAAAAACATCTCCGTAATAATTTTGGCGAAAAACCGTTGAAAAATCAATTATTCCAGCGTTTTAATCACGAAATTGACGATGGCATAAGATAACATAACAATAATCAGGCCGATAATGGCGTACATTATGGTATTTTTAGCGTCAACCACTTTTTTGGAATCGCCACCAGACAAAATATAGCGCAAACCGCCAAAAATCAGCATAAACACGGAGATAATACCAACAATCACCAAAATGGTGTTAGTGATTTGAGTGAAAACGCCACCTTCGTCAAACAGTGTAGCGGGAATGCCATCGCCACGCGCGGCATTAGCTCCATCTTGTAACGGTGAGGCCATCGCAATGCCCCGTCCAAGTATCATTGCGCCCACTGCCCCCGCCCCTGTTAAGAACCTTACAATTCCTTTAATAACTCTACGCATACAGTTGAATTATATCACAAAAATTAAAAAAGGAAAGCCCCTCTTGCTAGAAACACTTAAAAACAATTTATCTTAACCTCCGGCTCACAAATCATAAGACGATTTTTGAATATCCAAAAGTGTAATCTTGAGGCTTTCGCCCGCCGTCAATTCTTGTTTGAGCATTTTTTTCGCAACAATGTTCTCAACTGTGCGTTGAACCACACGGCGCATGGGGCGCGCGCCCAGTCGCGGGTCATAACCAGTATCCACCAGCGCACGTTTGGCATCATCGTCAACCACAACACTAACTTTTTGGAGCGCCAGATTTTTATTGATGCCAGACAAAATCAAATCTACCACTTGCAAAAGTTCGTCCTTATTCAAGGGGCGGAAAATCACAATTTCGTCAAAGCGGTTCAAAAACTCCGGCCGAAACTCTTGGCGCTCAATCAACTCATTCTGTATTTCATCTGCAAACTGTGCAAGCTGATGCCCCGCTTCAATATGTTCACGAATACGATTAGCGCCAGCGTTACTGGTCGCAATCAAAATAGTATCACGAAAACTGATTTGGCGATTGTTAATATCGCGCAAAATCCCCTCGTCCAAAACCTGCAACAAAGTCGTCAAAACATTGGGGTGCGCCTTTTCAATCTCATCAAGCAACACCACGCTAAAAGGATTTTTTTGCACCTGCGCTGACAGCGAACCAGCATTGGTAGCAGCGTCAGCAATTAACCGCGCTACATCTTCGGCGCGCACATATTCATTGAGGTCAATCCGCACGAGATGATCTTCTCCGCCAAAATAAACTTCCGCCAACGATTTCGCCAGCTCAGTTTTCCCAACCCCAGTCGGGCCAAGAAACAAAAAAGTGCCAATCGGTCGGTTTTCATTCCTGACCCCAGCGCGAGCGCGCCGAAGGGCCGAAGCCACCGCATTAACCGCCGCCGTTTGGTTAATCATGCGTTCATGAATCAAACTTTCAAGGTTAAGCAATTTATTGCGCTCCGTTTCGTCATCTGTCGCACCAACTTTAACGCCGGTCATGGCTTCAATGGTGTCACGTACGTTTCGCGCCGTGACCAATCCACGACCAGTTTTGTTAGCGGTCGCCTCTAACAGCTGAAGCGCACTACGTGGCTCAGCCACATCTTGGATATATCGTTCTGACAAACGATACGTTTCTTTTAGTGCTTGGTACATAAACGTCACCTTATGCCCAAACTCAATACTAATGAGCTGATTTTGCATAATTTGCATGGTGTCAACCTCGTTGGTGGGCTGGACTTGCAGGCGATTAAGCGTGGACGCTAAGGCTGGGTTGCGTTCAGCAATTTGCAAATAACGTTGCTCATCTAAAGTCAAGATTAACCGAAAAGCGCCCCCCTCAAGAATTGGCAATAAAATATTCGTGATGTCAATTGAGCCCGTGCCATCTTCAAAAAATAACTGAGCGTTTTCCAAACAAATAATAATATTTTTGGCATGAAACACCTCAACTAACACTTGACTAATCAAGTTTTCCAGCTCGCCACGACCAGGCGTAGCGCCAAGCAACGCACCAGCGTCCAGACTAATAATTTGGCGATATTTGAGATCGGGCGGTATCTCGGCGCTCGGGTTCATCAACTCTTCAGCAAAAGTTTCAATAACGGTGCGCTTGCCACTGCCAAACGGCCCAATCAGCGCTATATTTTGCTTTCCGCCACCGCTAAAAGTATCTATCATGGTTTGAACCAATTGGCTGTTTGAGTCCAGTCGCACATTAAAACTACGCCCAGCTACATATTTCGTTGATAAATTAACACCGTACCGCTCCAAAGTCGGGATATAACCAAACGACCAATCGCGAGCAATACCACCGGTTAATTTCGGTTGGCGGTGGGTTTCAATCAGCTTTGTCAAACTGACATACCATTTGGCACCATTTATAATATCGTCCAAATCCAGCTGAAGCGTGGATAAAACCGATGTCAATGCGCTCTGCGTCTGGATTAAAGCCACCATAATTGTTGCCGCCGACAAGGGGTCATCAGCTTTGGCAATTGACTGATGAACGCGCCACGCCACCTCCCAAACTGCGTCACTGCTCTTCGGGTCGTCACTGCCCAGTTCCAATAAAAATTGAGGTGGCACGCCAAATCGTGCGTGAAAAAAATGCCCACCGTTAGTTTGCATAACCGCCGTTGCGATGTCGCGCGGTGAGGGATTATCGGGCAAAAACCCCAGTAAATCATTGTCCATAACGCCCGCTAAGCTATTTCCACTGGGCGGCAACTTCGCAAGGTCGCGCACTTGCCAGACGTACAACATCATAGGATAAGCGACAAGCGAAATCATCAGCCAGCCAACCGAAACGCCAATAATTAACAAGGCACCGCCACCAAGCGTGAGTAATATTACGCTAATTAAGCTGGTAATTTTGAGGATTTTGCCAAAACGGCGGTTGAAACGTGCTTTGATTGCGCGCAAATCTCGGTAGTTGAACTTCAAATCCATGGCGTGCCCACCATGACTATTAAAATAACCCCAGCCACGGGCATTAGCGGCATGATAGGCCACAAAATCAACCGGAGCAAACTGATGATAAGCAATAAAAGTATGACAAAAAGACCGAAAATTATCATGAAAGTTCGCATAATAAAACCGATACATCGCGAAAATAACTTGTCCAAAACCGCCCGAAACTTTTCATCAAGCGAACGCCCGCTTTCGCTAGCCGATATTTGGCGAAACGGAGCAAATAAAGTTTTAATCAGTAGCGGTATGGAAAAAGTATCACTGGTTCTTAAGAGTGATAGTTTGATTTGTTCAATCTGAAATCGCCAACCGCGACCATACCACCATGCGAAAAATGCCATTATAAGCATATAAATATTGTAGCATATTTTTGTTGACAGCTGCGTTTTTATGACATATAATGGGCTTATGTTAATGAATGGAAAATTACAAACACGGAGGTGGTTTTCGCTTGTTGCTTTTTTGATGCTGTTTTCGGTTTTGCTATCACTGGTATCAACCACTACAGCTTTGGCATTGGATAGCCATGTGCAAAGATACACAATATTGATCAATGGCAACCCGAGCATCCCGCCAGCCAGCAATATCCAGCGCTACAACATTGAGATTAAGGCTCCAGTTTATTTGACGTTGGAGTCGGGGAATAATGTCAATATCACGGCTGAACCTAATGTTGAAAAAACGGGCAGTGTCCAGATTAAGGTGGTAACTACATCTCCTAGTGGGTATACGCTTTCGCTCAAGTCTTCTGATGGTAATACTACCTTGGTTTGCACAAGTTCTAGCCAGTCCACAATACCATCTATAACAACTGACAATTCTAGCATAGCAGACAACAGTTGGGGGTTCAAAGCAACGACCACTAACACTACAACGCCGACTTCGTGGAATAAAATCCCTGGCTCAACGCCGGTTGCAGTTGGTAGCGGAAATGGCAGTACTACTGGAGACTATTATTATCTATATTTTGGCGTTAAAACCAATTACGCCCAGCAACCCTGCACTAGCTACAACAGGCAATTAACTTTGACCGGTGAAGCTCAATAATTCGTGACTAAAACTCAAAAATGTGCTAGAATTGAAAATGTAAGGAGGAGTACCCAAGCGGCTGAAGGGGACGGTTTGCTAAATCGTTAGGTTGGTGAAAGCTGGCGCGGGAGTTCGAATCTCCCCTCCTCCGCCAATCACAACAGAGGTTGTTTTTGATATAAGATATAAGTCCCGTGTAGCCTCCCAAGTTTTCGTTTGTTATTGCATGTGTTAAAATGAGAATGTTTATGGAGGATTATGAAAAAATTATATTGTTTCTCGCCACTTGCAATGCTCATAACTTTTGTCATTGAGTTCGCTGGAGCGACTTATGCTTTAATCCGCTACAAAATGAACCGCGTGGGGCAAATGGTGGTGGCACTGCTTGGTTTTTTGGGATTATTCCAAGTAGCAGAATATATGATTTGCGAAAAAATCGGCGGCGTGGAGTGGTCGCGGATTGGGTTTTTCGCCACAACTGTACTACCCCCGTTGGGTTTAACGTTGGGGCTTTCAATAACTGAGGTCAAAAACCGGTTTGTCGCTCTGCTGAAGCCCTTGATGTGGGTGGCTTGCGGATTGTTTTCATTTTATGTGCTGTTTTGGCAAAACGCCATCACCTCTGAAGTCTGCTCCGGCAATTATGTAATTTTTCACACCAGCGAAATTATGTGGTTGTATTCAGTTTATTACTTCTTGCTGTTGGGTACTGGGCTACTTGGTGGCATCTATCTCATCAAAGTCACCAAAGACAAACGAAAAAAGAAAAGTTTACTCGCATTAGTTTTGGGAACTTTAGCGTTTTTAGTGCCAACAGTAATAGTAAACCTAATAAGCCACGAAACAGTGGCGGCAATTCCGAGCATCATGTGTGGATTTGCGGTAATTTTGGCGCTAGTTTTAATATTCATCATTTTACCAACCTCAGGGCTAAAGAGAACATATAAAAACGGCTCATGAAAACATGTCGCCCATCGCACTGCACGGGCTAAAGAGAACGTATAAAAAACGGTCAGCAAAACCGACCGTTTTTTGATTTTGGAGGTTATAGTCAGTAGTTTAGCGCGAAGTCTAAGATTCTCATACCGTCAATCTTCGTACTTTCACCTCGCAAGGTAAAGGCTTCGCCAGTCAGCTCAAGATGATGTCTCAAACAAGCCTCCCGAAGCTCACCAGCCAACTCTTCTTCCGACTTCGCAGCATCAAGTTGCGACCAAAGCAGATTGGGTAAACGCTCGCCACTGGCTGCTATACGCCAATCGCCCGTGCGGGGACTCAGCCCCCCGATTAAAACGATTTCCTTCCCCCCATTTAGTCTGCCAAACTTGAATGACAGCTCAATTGGAGTCAAAATACCGTTTCTTTCCGAAATTTGCTTGACAGCCACGAACAACTCCGTACTGTAGCTCCTTATCTTTTTGAACTCAGCCTTTGTTATTACGCCCATCTTTGTGACATACTCCCCTGGAAGCTCTCCGTCTCCGCCACCACCGCTCAAAATCTCAAACGAAGTTGGCAACTGGACGACAAACCTCAGAGGAATGGGCTCCGCATACAAACCCATCAAGGTGTTTTGCGGTAAGTCTTCGTCACTTTTGTCTAAAAGCGTATAGAAGTTTGGGCAAACTTCATCGGTTTCACGGAAGAAATATTTTGATATTTCCGCCATGATCGCCCCGCTACCCGGAACTGTCACATGTCCGCCAGCTACGGGGATCTTGTCCTCCATAGTGATGGACACCAGTTTCACGGACGTGGTTGTGTTCTCAAAGGTCGAAACCTTCAAGGTCTCAGAAAAAGTCTTTACGATTAACATAATGTTAACCTCCTAAAAAATAAATTTCGCCTAATGGATTTCACTATTTTACCGCAAAACGCCAAAAAAGTCAACGTTCAACGTAGTCGGAGTTAGTCTTGCCGTTTCCTTGCCGATAAATAGAGCCGTCTTCACGCATGATTTCCACGCAAAACATCGCGGCACCTTTGTGGTAATTACAATTTTCGCCAGCTTGGATATTGATCCAACCCGTGTGGTCAACCGGTTTTTCGCTATTGATGGTAATAAGATAAGGCATTTGGTTGCCTGGATCAAAGAACTCCGTGAGTCTCTCCAAGTAATCAATCCGGAAACGTTCCAGATTTTCAGCGTCAGGTATCTGCCCCTTGTTGTTAGTTTGGTAATTTTGAATCTGTTGCATTACGCCATTAGCGGCATTCTCTCGGCGCATGTCCCACTCTTGGATAGTGAACGGGTTGCGAATCCAGCCAAAAATAAACATCGCCAAAACGAAATAACTAACCACGCCAAAACTAAAAAGTGCGCCAATCCCCGCGAAAAAGCGTGGCGTAACGCCCCATTTGAAAGACATCACACCGAACGTCAGCCCTACAACGGCAAGCCCCAAGCCAATTATTTGAAAAATTAAATCTAGCGGCATCAAACAAGCACCGGCAATCCCCAGCAACAAACTCGTCCGCGAAAAGATTTTTTCCTTGCCCCAACGGCGGTATTGTCGGTTACGGGCGCGCCTGATATTTTTTTGCTCTATTTTACGAAGTTGCCTGGCACGTTTTCTCACATCGTTAATCATATACATCATTGTAACATAAAAATAAATGTGCTACAATCAAGCTGTATGGAAGAGCAAAAATCCGCCACAGAGCCACAAGAAGAAACCATTATCAAATGGGAGGGGCAAGAGTTTATTGCTCATAATCGTGGCAAGGGTTGGGTGGCAGTTTTTGTGGCTATTAGCTTGCTTTTGATTGGGTTGTCAATTTGGCTAAAAGCTTGGACGTTTACAGCCTTGATTGTCGCGAGTGCCGTAGCGGTCGCCGTTTACATCAAGCGCCCGCCACACCTTATTCATTATTCTTTGACTAATAGCGGAATTATAGCAGGAGAGGATTTCCACAGCTTTTCCGAGTTCAAGCATTTTGGGGTAATTCAAGACGGTGCGCATTATTTTATCATGTTGGTGCCAACAAGACGACTCAAACCAGCGGTAACCCTTTATTTTCCAGAAACGGTTGGCGAAAAGTTGGTTGATGAACTAGGCGTGCGATTGCCAATGGAAGATTTGAAATTAGATACAATTGATAAACTATTGCGCAAATTGCGTATTTAGTGTTAGAATGGAAGAAATATAAGCATAAAGGGTGGAATAAAATGGTGGATATTAAAGCGACAAAGACGACCAACGAAGAAAGCGAACTGGAAAAAGCGTTAGCGGGAATAAATAACGATGCTAAGGTTGGAGGGGCTACCCCTTTGGATTTTCAAGAAACTCCAGTCCCAACAGTTGATGACATTTTGTCTAACAAGGCTCCGGCACCAACGAACGCTCCGGTCGGCTCTTTGAAGAGCATTAAAAACAGCGTGCTTTCCGACCTCAAGCCATTGGTGGGCAAGGTCAATTTACCAGCTGAAGAACGTTTTGAACTTTTAATGCAGATTTTTGAAGTGACGAAAGACACAGATTTGATTGAACAGGCTTATAACGCCGCAAAAGAAATCATCGATGACACGATCAAAGCGGAAGCCTTACTGCGAGTAATCCGTGAAATTGACAACGTCAGTTAGCCCGTCATCTTGCGAAACTTCGCTATTTTGCGAGTACTCTGTAAAATTGACAACGTCAGTTAGCCCGTCATCTCGCGAAACTTCGTTATTTTTGTGAGTACTCTGTGAAATTGACAACGTCAAATCCCCAACCGTTGCTTAACGGTGTTTAGGGTTTGCCCATCGCCTTTTTCGGTAATCTTAGCGCTGTTGGAGCTTGACAAAACATCAAAATTATATGTCGGCTCAAGCTTGCTCAGCCGTAATTCATCTCGGTAAGTTTGGCAAGCGACAAGAGTCTCGCAATCGGCTTGCGCCCACTTTTCCAAATCTTGCCCAGCCAAGTCAATCTTGACATCTAAAACCGCCGAAAATGTTTCATAAGGCGCTCTCCACTGGTCAAAAATAAAATTACCAAGCGAGTAGGCGATGAGTTTGCCATTAAAAAACTCGGCATTTTGCGCAACGTGCGGGTGTGAGCCAATCACCATATCCGCCCCAAGCTCAATCATTTTACGGAAAGTCGTTTCTTGGACAGAATTAGCGTGAGTTTGGTACTCAATGCCACTGTGAGGCATGGCAATTACCGGCAAAACTTCGCTCCACTTCGCGATTTCCTGCAAAGATGCCTCTGGTATTTCGCCGAACACTAAATGATAGCCACAAAAACCAAACGGCACGCTCGCCCCAGTTTCGCTACCATCAGATTTTTTAATGTTCGTTGTAATTTTTACAACATTACAGATATTATCCACGTCATAACGGTTATAAGTCCCGAAATATTGGATTTGGTTTGCCTCAAGGTGTTGTTTGGTCTCCAAAAAACCATCTTTGCCTTGGTTGTTCGTGTGATTATTCGCCAAAGACACCACCGAAAACCATTTTTTCATTTCCGGCAAATAATCGGGGTCGCAATTGAAAATCAGCTTTTCCATTTCTTGGTATTCATTATGCCCATTATTCGTCACCGGACATTCCAAGTTGGCAATCCAATCCGTATAATTTTCCCTCTCAAAAGTATGCAACTCGGAAAACGGGTGTGCCGTAGTCAAAGGACTTTTTCTGGCAATAGAGTTGGTACCTCGCCCCAAGAAAATATCACCCGCCATCAGCCAACGTGACGTGGCTGCCTCAACAACAACTTCTGGCTCCGGCTGAATGCTAACTTCAGTTTGGACACTAATCTCCGACTTTGGCTGCCACAAATGACCCGCCACCACCGCAAAAACCGCCAAAAGCAACAAAACGCCACCAAAAACCAAGAAACTCAGCGCTTTTTGGAGGGTTTTTTGAATTTTCATTACACCCTTTCAACCGTTGGCATACCGAGCAACTTGAACCCATCTTCCAACAAAATAATATATTTTTGCACTAATTTTTGACGCAAAAACTCTTTTTCGCCACCAACCACCTTATCATTTTCATAAAATTGGCTGAAAGTTTGCGCTAGTTCATACAAATAAGTGCAAACATGGTGAGGGGTAAGCTCATCAACCGCACGCTTCAAAACCACTTGCCATTCTGCAAACTTCAACAGCAACTTCCGCTCCCATTTGTCCAGCTTGGCATTTTCTTCAGCTTGCGACTTGGTTTCAGCTTTCCTGAGAATTGATTTGGCGCGCGCCAAAGAATATTGCAAATATGGGCCGCTGTTGCCGTGCAAACTAACAGAATCCTTGATGTCAAAAATAATATCGCCACTTTCCAGCCGACTTTTCAAAAAAGCATATTTCACCGCACCCAGCGCC